>NZ_JAQMUA010000235.1:0-15785 GCF_028330895.1 Kamptonema animale CS-326
AGGGGAGCGGGGGAGCAGGGGAGCGGGGGAGCAGGGGAGCGGGGGAGCGGGGGAGAATTTTTAATCAATTCAAATTCTGCTATTCCCAATTCTCCATCGAAGGGTAAGCGCGTATTTGTCGAATCTGGGGATATTCGCGCCAAACGCTTAGCTAGAAAGGCGGGGGCTTTGGTGGTGTTTGTGGTGGATGCTTCGGGTTCGATGGCTTTGAATCGGATGCAGTCGGCGAAGGGGGCCGTAATGCAGCTTTTGACGGAAGCTTATCAAAGTCGCGATCAAGTGGCTTTAATTCCGTTCCGGGGCGAGCAGGCTGAGGTGTTGTTACCGCCTACTCGTTCGATCGCTTTGGCCCGTAACCGTTTGGAAAGATTACCTTGTGGGGGCGGTTCACCTTTGGCTCACGGGTTGACTCAGGCGGTGCGAGTGGGTGTGAATGCTCAGAAGTCTGGGGATGTCGGCCAAGTGGCGATCGTTGCTATTACTGATGGTCGGGGGAATATTCCTTTGGCTCGTTCTCTGGGAGAACCGATTTTAGATGGGGAAAAGCCGGATATTAAGGCGGAATTGTTGGAAATTGCGGCGAAAATTCGGGGTTTGGGGATGCAATTGTTGGTAATTGATACGGAGAATAAGTTTGTTTCGACGGGTTTTGCTAAGGAGTTGGCGAAGGTTTCGGGGGGGAAATATTATCATTTACCGAAGGCGACGGATCAGGCGATCGCTGCAATGGCGAGGGGTGCTCTCCGCGATGCAATTCGCTAGAAATTGAAGATTTAACTCGCAGAGAAACCCGGTTTTTTCATAAACCGGGTTCCCCCATCCAGAAATTTATCATTAATTTTTCCTCTTAGCACAAACAACCCACTTATCCAAATTTTACAGTTCTTTTTTCCCCGCTCGACGGCGAGTCAAGGCGAAAGAACCCGCGACCACACCTAAACCAGCTAGCATTGCTGGCTCTGGAACTCTTGCTGGACTTGGACTGGGGGATAATGACGGCTTTGGTCGTGCATCTGAAAGCGGGCTAGTGGGGCTACTCTGAGCCAGAAAAGAGTTTCCAGAATTCCACATTCTACCTAATGAAATTGTTTGCAAGTTGGCAGCGAAGGCACCTTCTCCCCAAGCAATGACTGTTGCGATATATAAGACCCCCGCACCAGAAGTCAATAATTTGTTCATACAAAGTGCTAACATTAGTTATTATTACTTTTTGGGCAATTGACGACTAGCGAAATCTGTGCATTTCTATCATCTTAACCTCTTTTGTCGAAGCCACCTTAACTAAATTCACCGAAGTTTGCGCCAGAGTAAGGATGAAACTTAAGATTTTCGCGGCACTAGATGACACCCAACTTAATTTAGCTATATGGCAGCTCTGCGGTCTTAGGCAATGCTCAGAGGCGATCGCTCAAAATATGCAGATCTCTAAATCCCATTATACGCAAACATTCTGAATATTTGAAGGAGTTGCCCTGGGTTCTTTACGCAATCTTTAAGATTATCTATTTTACCACAGTATAGTGTAAAGATTTTGTAAAGCTAATTAGAGAAGGTAACAAATAGCACTCAGTAGAAATACGTAATCAACACAAGGAACCGGAGATGACGCTCAAGGGTGTAGAGGTAGAAAGCAGTTAACTGTTAACCGCTAAACGTTAATAAATAACGAAACAGCAGTTAAAATCGATAGTACACAGCAAAAGTAGGAGAAGTAGTAGTAGTGGAAGTTCTAGATATCAAACGGGAAATCGAAACGTTGTGCGATCGCCTGGGTAAAACCCAGGACTATCTTTGACATTCCCGCACTCACAGCCAAAATCTCAGACTTAGAACAAATCGCGGCTCAACCGCAATTCTGGGACGACCAAAACGCAGCTCAAAATACACTTCAAGAACTCAACGACCTCAAATCGCACTTAGAGCAGTATAATCAGTGGCACACCAGTCTAGAAGACGCGGGGGCCATCTTGGAGCTGCTGGAGTTAGAAACCGATGAATCGCTGCTCCAAGAGGCTTACACTAATCTTTCCCAATTGAGTCGCGAACTCGATCAGTGGGAACTGCAACAATTACTCTCAGGGCCCTACGATGCAGGCGGAGCAGTTTTGACCATTAACGCTGGTGCTGGGGGTACGGATGCTCAAGATTGGGCGGAAATGTTGCTGCGGATGTATACTCGCTGGGGAGAACGCCAGGGTTATAAAGTACACTTGGCTGAAATTTCTGAGGGAGACGAAGCGGGTCTGAAGTCGGTCACTCTGGAAATTGTCGGTCGTTATGCTTATGGGTATTTGCGATCGGAGAAAGGAACCCATCGCCTGGTCAGAATTTCGCCATTTAATGCCAATGATAAGCGCCAAACCAGTTTTGCTGGAGTGGAAGTGATGCCAATTCTCGATCGTTCCGTAGAGTTGGACATTCCAGAAAAGGATTTGGAAGTCACGACATCTCGCGCTGGCGGTAAAGGTGGCCAAAATGTCAACAAGGTAGAAACAGCGGTGCGGATAGTTCACCTTCCCACTGGTTTAGCCGTGCGTTGTACTGAAGAGCGCAGCCAGTTGCAAAATAAAGAGAAGGCTCTCGTTCTTCTTAAGGCTAAGTTATTAGTGGTGGCTCGCGAACAACGAGCTAAGGAAATTGCGGAGATTCGCGGAGATATGGTGGAGGCGGCTTGGGGAAATCAGATCCGCAACTATGTTTTTCATCCTTATCAAATGGTGAAGGATCTGCGGACGGGGGTAGAAACGACTGCGATCGCAGATGTGATGAATGGGGAATTAGAGCCGTTTATTCAAGCTTATCTGCGTCAAGAAAATCAGTTAGTTGAATCGGCAGTAATTTAATCTGCTTGAGTATTAGCTACCTGAAGATAACTAAAAATTCGGACGATCATCCTTGAGAAATGAAAACACTTAGAGAATAGATAATTAAGATAAGGTTTTGCAAATGATGACTTTTAATGATGTAGTTGAGGTAATCAAAGGTCTTTCTACGGATGAAAAGCAGGAAATTCAACTCTTGTTGAACCAATACATCCAGGAAGAACGCCGCGAGCGGATATATGATAACTTCAACTTAGCGCAGGTAGAACAGCAAAAAGATGAACTTAAGTTTTCCTCTAATATTAACGAACTGAGACAACTGATAGAGGAATGATCGTGGAAGTTAAATTTTCGCAAAGATCTGTTAGAAAAGCAAGCAAATATGAACAAAGAATTTACTTCGAGCAAATCTCAAACTGACTGGCAACGCCTAGATACCATGACTGATGAAGATATTGATTTATCTGATTGCCCCGAAATTACGCCTGAAATGTTCGCTAAAGCAGTAGTTCGGCGAGGTTTGCCCAACACTCAGACTAAAGCTCAAGTCACCTTACGTATTGACAGTGATATTTTGGATTGTGGGGCTTATCGTATTTGGTCGCCTTATGATTATGGTGATGCTGCTCAGAAATTAATGAGCTTATTAGAACAAGAAGAAACGAAAGTAAAATAGTCTGTTGCAGCAGATAACAAATCATAGATGGTGGAAAAGGCTAAAATTTTTTAATGGCTATTGACAGGAAATAAAATATGCGTTAATTTGGGAAAAACGGTGATATTAAAGATTTCAGGATGTTAATGCTATGAATAACAATGATGCGGTTGCAGCAGGTACTGCTGGTGTTGCAGCAGGTGGCATTACAGGTGTCGTAACAGCTTCTACGGTTTATGGAGGCGCAGTTGCCGCTGCAAATGCTGCGGGTGTATACGGAGCAGCAGCTACAAGTTCTGCTCTAGCAAGTTTAGGTGGCGGTGCTCTTGCGGCTGGCGGTGCTGGTATGGCTGGTGGAGTTGCAGTTGTCGCTGCCTCTGCTGCATTACCCGCTGCTTTTGTATGTTGTGTGGTTGGGTTTGGTATTTATCAATTTCATCTGTTGAGGCGCTAAAAACAACTTAATTTCAAGGTTGGGAAGGTAGACAATAAGTTGTCTACTTCTTTTTAGTACAGCATGGCAAATCTACTTCCTCACGCGGAGAAAGCAGTGGTTGATATTCGTAAATTGCGTGACTACTGCCTAAATCCAGAACATGATGACGGAAAGCATAAAGCTCGTCTCTTTTTGTCAAGTTTGGGTATGACGGCGGATCATGCCGAAGAATTGCGTCAAATCCTGCTTGAGGTTGTTAAAACTCGCGAGGTTCGGTTAGGTCGGCAAGATGAATTTGGGCAACGCTACACCCTAGATTTCCCCCTCCAATGGCAAAATAGAAGTGCAACCCTTCGGAGTGGATGGATTATTGAAAATGGTTCAGAGATTCCGAGATTAACGACCTGCTATCCCTTGTAGTTACTAAAGGTGAGAAAAGTGAGCGAAAATACCATCAAGTTACTCGATGTTGTAGCATTGACAGTAGATTTGCCAGATTATAATTTGTGGCGTGGGCAAGTCGGTACAGTGGTTGAGACATTAGCAAATGGTGCAGCCTTTGAAGTAGAATTTAGCGATCGCAACGGACGGACTTATGAATCTCTTGGGTTACGCGCACAGCAAATAATGGTGTTGCACTTTGAGCCAGCATCTCCTGACTTGAAATCTAAAATGGCTATAGCATAGTACAAAGCAGAAGACACAGAGGGAGAGAAAAGAGACAAAATAAATAGATAATATTTACTTTACCAAGGATTGCCAATCATTGTAAAAGCGGCCCAATAATAAGGATGCGATAAAAGTCTATTCCCACGAGCTGCAATTGGCGCTGGTAAAGAGATCAAATCCTCTCGTCCCGCCACGCGCAAGGCCCCATTTTCTAATCGTACTTGGCCACGTAGCATGGCAAGTTGCGCCTGTCTCAATGCTTGCGCTTTAATAATTGGGCGATTATTTTCTCCACGCGATCGCAACTGCTGATAAAATTCTACCATTAGTCCTAAAGTCCCTTCATCGCTAACTTCCCATAAACTCGCTAAAGCTGATCGCGCACCGCTAGCAACTGCTAATCCTGCAAATCCTAACTCCGCTTGTTCGTCTCCTAATGCTGTGCTACAAGCGCTCAATACTAATAAGTTTACTGGCGGATCGTTCCATTTCAATTGTCTCATTTGATCTAATCGTAGTTTAGTATCCCACAACTGAATATAAGAATTACTTGGTACTCCTGGCTGAAATTCGCTATGAGTTGCTAAGTGAATTATTCCAAAAGATTGTGCTGCTCGTTGAGCTTGCAAATTAGCTAAAGTAAAATCTTGATTGAGGAAAGATTTACCTTGTTCTGGGGACGCGATCGCAGATAATTCTACTGGTACTGCGGGTAATGGTGGTTTGTCGGTAAATATTGATGCTCCCATTCCTAAAACTTCTTGGTCGCTAATATCTTCGTAGCGAGTATCTGTTAAACTGAAACTGGGCATGATGCTAATACTATAATTTTCTATTAAGAATTGCTGACCGTTATGAAGAGCGGCAAAAGGTATACTCCGCAAACCAGATGATGGAATAATGATTAAATTCTGAACGTTTAAGGCTTTTAAATCTGCTTCTAAAGGAGCCATTAGCCAACGATAAAGCTGTTGCGCTGGTTCCAAATAAACTGCTGTATTTCTGAGTTGCGGATTGGTAATATCACTCTGAAAATTTTGAGCTACTTGTAATAACTGCAATCGAGTTACTCCTGGTACTAAAGCACGGATAGTCTGTCCAGAAGGATTGACGAGTACGAGTTCTAAGCGATCGGTATCATTTTCAGTCTTAAGTGATAATTGGTTGGCTCTTTCCGGGTTGATTTTGAGCGATGAGCTATTTTCTCGTACTGTTGATGATCCACTTCCTCTAATCCAATTCATATAAATGATTGCAGATTTAATTCCAGTTTCTGCTTCATTTTTGCGAAGAGTATCATAGACAACAGACATATTGCTAACGGGTTCTCTCGCAGGTAGTTGTAAATATTTTTCATACTCCTGCGTGAAGTTTTCTTCAAATGCCAATACTCCCGTTAAATCTACATTGATTGCTAAGTTTGGAATAGGAATATCTGGTTTTGGGCCATATTCTCTTTCGGATGATCTTTGTGGCGATCGCGTTTCTCCTTGAAGAGATGTTACAATTGATACCTCGGAAGTAGTCGTAAAAGGAATAGGACTAGGTGCGGGACTTGGGATAGGATTAGGTGTCGGACTGGGAGTAGGATTAGGTGTCGGACTTGGAGTAGGATTAGGTGTCGGACTTGGAATGGGATTAGGTGCTGGACTTGGGATAGGATTAGGTGTAGGACTTGGGATAGGATTAGGTGTCGGACTTGGAATAGGATTAGGTGTCGGACTGGGGATAGGATTAGGTGTCGGACTTGGCGTAGGATTAGGTGTCGGACTTGGCGTAGGATTAGGTGCTGGACTTGGTGTAGGATTAGGTGTCGGACTTGGTGAATTGCCTGTTGTAATTAAAGAAATCTGATTAGGTGAATTTCCTTGTCTGTAAGTTCCTTCAAAAGAGCGATCGGGCAAAATAACATTATTAATTCCAGTATTAATTGCGCCTCTAGTTCCATTTGTAGTAGCATTTCCGACAATAAAAGACTGTTCGTTACCGCCTCCATGTCGAATCGCGATCGCGCCTCCACCTTCGCCGCCAACCGTAGAAATGCTAGACTCAATACCTTCTAAGTCTCTAAAAGTATCGCTGGCGCGGAATAAACCAGAAGTGGCGATCGCAACTGTCCCCCCATTGCCATTACTTCCACCTTGAGCGTCGATCGCACCGATATTAATGTTATCCTGTGCATTCAGGAAGATGTTACCACCGCTGCCTTCAGTACCGCTAACGTTAATATTGCCAGTAACAATTTCCCCAGACGATCGCACTTCAATATTTCCGCCTCTAACCCCCGAAGCATTCAAACCTTGGGATACGACAGATCCAGCTTCAATTAAAATATTACCGCCAGAAACCGCAACATTTCCCCCGAAAGTCGCTTTATCATTGGCATTTACCTGCAAACTACCCGCCGCAATTGTCGAATTTGCCGTTACATTACCACCACTTTCAAGCGCGATCGCGCCTAACCTTCCACTATTACCAACCGCATCCTCAAAAGCGATATCGCCTCCCGCCTTGATTTCTAGGTTATTCGCGTCTCCCTTGGTATCAAAAGTATTGGTAAAAGTGATATCATCCGATGCTCTCAAAGACACATTTCGCGCGATCGCTACTGCACTATTAAATGTTATGCTGCCTGCGGTGATATTCCCCGCAACTTCGGCATTTTCAGCGTTAACATTCAGACTCGTCAGAGGTATGCTTTCACCCACACCACCACCTAATTGCAGTCGCAAAGCCTCGATCGCGAGTTCGTGACTGCCATCAACCCTGCCTGGTAAAATAATATTACCCTGACCTTGAGTGCTGAGGGCGACATCATCACCCAGTAAAACATTGCCGCCAAAAGTGATACTGCCGCCAGATGTAGTAATATTGGCATTGAGAGTGGAAGATAGAGCATTAAGCGCGATCGCCGCATCTCCCCTTCCCGTCACTTCACCGTTAACAACGATCGCCCCTCCTTGAAGCGTCACTGGATCGTTAAACGTCACAGGATTAACCACAGTAATCGCGCCTCTACCATCAGATCCCCCGATAGCGATCGCACTAAAACCATCAGCGATCGCACCAAGATCTCTCGGCGTTAAGTCCAAAACCCCTAAAATATCCGCTGTCCCACCTAGATTAATATCTCTGCTACTAAGTGTTTCTAAACGAATTGTACCGCCAATACTACGAGTCGAACTATCACCGCCCCTGAAATCAATCCCATTACCTCTTAAAGTAATATTACCACCATTAGCATCAAGTCTACCAACAGAAATACTAGCGGCAGAAATATTAATATCGCCTCCCTGAGTCTGAATCAAATCGTTAGCATCGATGGCAACAAACACCCCATCGGTTCTAAAAGTGATAGAATTTCCTTTACCAGATTGCAATGTCAGCACATCATCCGGTAAGTTATTAAGAACAATACTATTAGTAGTTTCAACAATAATATTACTATCCGCAGCAATGCTTTCTAATTGTGATTCAGAGAGAATTGTTGGGTTAGATCCGAATTGGGCCGCCCTGCGATTTGCCGTGAAAATATTAGTTTGTGAAGATTCCGATCCAGCTTCAATAATAATATCACTTGGATCGAGTAAAAGAGTGCCGATCGCACCATTAGGAGCACGGGTATCTACTTTACCCGCGAAACTCAAAGAATTTTTACCCGACACCTCCACAAAACCCCCATCACCTCCCAGAATCCCGCCTCGCGCAGCGATATTCCCCAAAAAGTTAGTCCTACCATTGGCCCAAACCACAACCCGGCCACCGTTATTGAAGGAAGAAGGAAGAGGGAAGAAGGAAGAAGGAAGAAGAGATGAAATGCCGTTAGCGGCGATGTTAGAATTGCTATCGATCGAAGTTTCAGCGGCGTTAAAATTGCCTTTGCCTTGGAAATCACCGCCAATGAATACATTACCGCCGTTAGTACCAGAAGCATTAATATTAGCTGAAATTAGACCGACTCGATCGCCTAAAATTGCAACTCTTCCTCCTGAGAGAAAGGGGGAAGATACATCAATGGAACCAGATGCAATCGTAGTTCCCGGTGAAAGTGGGATAGTTGTAGCAGAATTAGTTAACTGAACCTTACCATCGTTATTAACAGTAATTCCTGTAGCATGACTTTCACCCACACCTGCGATCAATTGGGGAAGTGCGATTGCATTGAACGAGGCCCCAGTCGCGATTTCCAAACTCAAAAGATGTCCTGCTTGAGAGATGCGAACCAAATTTTCCCCAGGGACAGCAGCAATAGTAATCGCACCTCCCGGCGCTGACAATTGCCCAGTATTAATCGCCACACCGCCAAGTAAACTTAAACTTTGCCCCTCGCTAACTGCTAAATTACCAGCATTGACAATTACCCCTGTTTGCGAACCAAAATTAAAAGAGTTAGGAGTTCCTACTAAGGTTGAATAATCATTAACTCCAGTAGCATTAAACCAGCGATCGCCAAAACCAATCCCGCTAGCAGTTGTCGCCAAAAAAGATCCAGGTACATCTAATCTTGCACCTTGACCAAAAACAATACCCGCAGGATTCATTAAAAATAAATTAGAGTTGCCACCACTAACAGAAATTAAGCCATTAATCGAGGAAACATTTCCGCCGACAACCCGCGTTAAAATATTCCTAATATTAGGATTAGTCAAAAAATTAGCAATTTGAGTTTCACTAATACCAAACTGACTAAAACTATGAAAAAGATTCGCGCCATCCCCAGATAGTTTACCACCGGTAATATCGAAGCGATCGTCTTCAGATTTAACAGTAGTGCCAGTACCGTCAGCAGCGGGGATAATTTGTTCTGCTTGTACTGCGATTGGGAACAGCCAAGGTAAGCTCAAAAATAATAAAAAGTAAAAATAACTCATTCGTATAATTCTTATTTGGACTCCGTGAGTTCAACTTCAGCTTGCTCTAAGACTGGATATAGGAAAATCAAAATTATTCCTACTAACACCATCGCTGCACCAATAAAACTAAAGATACCAAAAGTTTCTCCTAACAACCAAAATGCAAAAACTGCTCCGAAAACAGGCTCTAATGACAAAATCACGGCTGATTCTTGAGCTGAAACCCAACGCTGTGCTGTCATCATCAGTAAAGTCATAAGACCACTGCCTACGATACCAAGATAACTAAGCAATCCTAGATTCATTTTCACTGCTTCTATCTGCCCTACAATCTCAGGAGCAGCCCAGACTAAGCTCAATGCAGCTACAACCGAGAGTTGAATAGCTGTAAGTGCCAAAGATGAGTGGTGCTCGGCAATTTTTTCACGCAGGATGATATATGCTGAGTCGGCGATCGCAGAGCAGAATAACCATAAACTACCGCTTAAGGGATCGCCACCTTCCCAAGACATAATGCCAATGCCACTAAATGCCAATATTGCTGCCAACAGCACTTCTATCTGAAACTTCTTACAAAACACGAGTTCAAATAGGGTTACAAAAATGACATTAAATCCAAAAATAAATGATGCCTGATGAGCCGAAATAGTTTCAATCCCAATGGTTTCACAGGTAAAAATTCCGAATAATAAAATTCCCAACATGGCTCCTTCTCTAACTAGACAAAGATTAAGCTTGCCAATAAATGGAAGGAAAATTATTGCTGAACTTGTAAATCGCAAAGCTAATTGAGTTGCTGGAGTGACATTCAGGAGAAGCTCTTTAATCACAGAAGAAGTTGAGCCGAGTATCATCGCAACAGTAATAACTGCAAAAATACCTTTCTGACGATCGCTGATTTCTTTGATAAAAGCCATGCTTATGAACTTAATTAATTGGGTCTTACAATCATTCTGTAGTTAATCGTTCTTATACGATAACATAAGTAAATTCTTAACGATCTCCATTCCTCTCTATATTTTACCTTTAAGCAAATAAGCTTTCATTTTCCCTTTGCCTTTAATTTCAATTTCTCCACGATCCTCGAATACATAAATCCCTTTTAAGCGCTCGTAAGTCGATTCTGAGACTTGGATGCGGCCGGGGATACCGTGAGATTCCATCCGAGAAGCAGTATTTACAGTATCACCCCACAAATCGTAAGCAAACTTTTTCCAGCCAATTACTCCCGCTACAACTAAACCAGTGCTAATACCGATCCGAATCTGAAAGTCTTGACCTTTTTTAGCATTAAATTGTGCTAAAGCTTGCTGCATATCTAGCCCCATCTCAGCAATAGCATGAGCGTGATCTAAATGGTTTTCCGGTAAACCACCTACTACCATATAAGCGTCCCCAATTGTCTTGATTTTTTCTAAACCGTGACGTTCCACCAAATGGTCAAACATCGAAAAAATCTCATTGAGTAACTTAACTAATTCTGTAGGTGAAATCCGGGCAGAAAGCTCTGTGAAGCCGACAATATCGGCAAATAAGACACTTACTTCAGCGAAACTGTCTGCAATAGTTTGTGGATCTTGTTTTAAGCGTTCGGCAATTGGTGGTGGTAAAATATTTAGTAGCAAGCGCTCCGATCTATCCTTTTCTGCTTCTAAGGCGCGGCGGGCTTTAAATTCAGCTTTGGCTAAGCGTTCGTATAGATAAACTGATAAGTTGCAGGTCACGCAGGCCCAGAATAAGTAAAGATATAGCATGGCTGGAGCCACTGGCATATCTTCGGGTTTGACTTGTAAGTTGAGTGCAGCATTAACTCCGAAATAGTAGACAAATACGCCTAATTGTGCTGTCAAATGTAGGGGCCACCGGACGGGGGTGAGAGTAGCTTGACCAAAGAACATGAGGCTCCAGGCAATAATATCGGGTTGGGCGATACCCAGGAAAGTGGCTCGTATTTGCGGGATCAGGGTTGTTGACCAGGATAGCCCTAAGAATATTAAAGCGTGGTGGCGGCGCACTGCGGGGATTTGCAGGGAGGCGAGGCCAGCGAGGAGAAGCAGTTGTACGACAATTTGGGTTAGCAGTAAGGAACTGTTGAACTGCTGCCGATTGAATGCAAAGTTTGTTAGTTCTAGGATGCTAAAAGTCACGAAGGCGAAGAAGGCTAGCCATAATCCCAGTTTCATGCGACTGAGAATAAAGCGATCGCGCCATGCTTCGTAGTCAGCTTTGAGGTCGAGTTGAGGGATGTCCCCTAACTCTTGGAGGGGCGAACCCTCAGCCCAGACTTGTTTATCTATTTTGCTTGGCTTCTCTCGCTTCATGGTGGATATGCTGCTTCTGTTGAAGGAAGCGAAAGGTGTACATCTTTAGGTTATTATGATCAATAATGCTCCATACTGGGAGTTATAGCAGAAGGCACAAGGTAAAAGGCAGCTATGCAGAAGGCTTTAATTATCTAAAAGGACAGAAGTAAAATGCAATCAAAACGATAGTTCCAGCAATTAAGAACGTCCTCATTAAGTAAATTCTTCTTAGTTCTTCCTTCTCTCCTAGATAACTAAATTTTTCTTCTAAATTTTTCTTCCTTCTTCCTTCTTCCTTTGAATTATCTTGGCGGTTGCTAAATTAATTTTTCCCCAAACATACAATGGAAGATATAGGTTCCCAACTCCCAACAGATAAATTAGTTGAGCGGATCTTGTCTTCTGGTCAACTGAGCCGGATGGACAGACAGCAGCTCAAGTTGGCCTTGTTAGATGATTCCATCAATGAAAAAGAGTTAGTTTTGATCGAGCGAGTGATTGATGGGGTGAGAAAAGGGCTGCTAGATATTGTGGATGAAAATTGAAAGAAATTGGTAATTGGTAATTGCTAATTGGTAATGGGTAATTGCTAATTGGTGATTGGTAATGGGTAATTGCTAATGGGTAATTGCTAATGGCTAATTGCTAATTACCCATCCTTCCCCTCTTCCCCATCTTCCCCATCTTCCCCATCTTCCCCATTTTCCCCATTTTTCCCATTCCTTCGATTAAAAAATCTCATCGTCAATAGTACCGTCATCGCGGGGAGTGAGTTCTGAGGGGGGGCGATCGCTACTCCAGGCCCACCAAGGAGAACCACACTTGCACTCGTAAAATTCCTGCCATTTGCGGCGGTGGGTTTCGGTGTAGACTGGCGATCGCCGATTGATCCAAACCCGTACCGCCTCCGTACAGCTTGCACCACATTTGGGGCAGGAAAACTCAAAAGCGTGTTTCGCCGTACCTGCCCAGTCGGGGGGGGTTGGCTCGAAAGCTTCCATCATGTCCAAGTTTAAATTAAACTCCTATCATTATCCGGTTTAAGTCGCGATCGGCTGCTGCCAATAAATGAGCTGACCTTAACAAAATCTTGAAGTTGAGATAAATTATGGTTTTCTCTGTTTATTTTACAGCCTTACCTGTGCCAAAGCGTTCAATTAGAGTTAATTTCTTTGGTGTGAGATGTCTTCACCCTTCGGGGAAGACTCAAACCAATTTCCCACAGGCCGCCTCTGGGCCCTGACAGCCCTCTTAAGGACTACACTTATGTCTATATACAATCTCGTCTCGTTTCTGGGCATCTTTGGTTTATGCGCGATCGCCTGGGCTTTTTCGGAAAATCGCAAACCCCAGTACATACCCTGGCGCGTCATCATTTGGGGCATTGGCTTACAATTAGCTTTGGGTTTTTTAATCTTTCTGTTCCCGCCAACTCGCACAGCCTTAGAGTGGTTTACAGGCCTGCTAGATGGGGTATTTACTGCTGCTGATACCGGGGCGCGGTTTGTTTTTGGGAGAAATATTGTCCCCGTACCAGGTCAAGATCCGCCAATTAATTTAGGGTATATTTTCGCCTTTCGAGCTTTGCCAACAGTAGTCTTTTTCTCCGGGCTAATGGCTTTGCTTTATAACATCGGTGTTATTCAAATCATCACCGAAGTATTTGCCAAACTGTTTTACAACACTATGCGCTTGAGCGGTGCAGAAGCTCTTAGCGGTGCAGCTAATATTTTTGTGGGCATTGAGGCAGCAATTGTGGTTAAGCCTTATCTGCCACAAATGACTCGCTCTGAACTTTGCGCGATTCTATCTTGTTGTTTTGGAACGGCAGCTTCTTCAACTCTAGCAATTTATGTCAGTTTCCTGAAACCAGTTTTTCCCAATATTTTAGGGCATTTAGTCTCAGCATCAATTATTGCTATTCCAGCTTGTTTTGTCATCTCCAAAATTTTAGTACCGGAGACAGGAACTCCGTTAACAATGGGTGGTATTCCCAAGGAGGAAAAAAAGTCGAAAGGTAGAGAGTTTATTGGGGAAGAAATCTCAGATGAAGATTCCGAATATACCCCCCAAGAAACAGTCGGCGGCGAACCCATTGAGCGAGTCAGCCCCTTGGATGCTGCTATTGTGGGCGCTTTGGATGGGGTCAAGATGGCAGTTGCGATCGCGGCTGTTTTGATTTTAATCTTAGGTTTAGTTTCTTTAGTTAACCAAACCTTCGGTGCTTTGGCATCCTTGGAAACTTCACAAAATACTCTCCTACAACCTATCGGTCAAGTTTTCAGCGTCATCACGCTACAAAATATCCAAGGAGTCTTATTTTATCCCTTGACTTTGTTAACTGGCGTTCCCTTTGCGGACTCATGGGAAGCCTCTGTAATTATTGGGCGGCGGCTATTAGAAACGGCCATTCCTCCCTATCAAAGTTTAGCAGAAGCAGCAGCCAAAGGAGAGATTACCCCTCGTACAGTTTTAATCGTCAGTTACGCCCTTTCTGGCTTTGCTCACCTCGCCTCTGTAGGAATTTTTGTTGGTGGTACTATTGCCTTAATTCCCTCTCGTCGTAAAGACATTTCTGAGTTAGGTTGGAAGGCTTTATTTGTCGGTACTTTAGCTACAATGATGATTGCTTGTATCGCTGGAGTATTCGACACTGGCGATGCAAGTATTTTAGGTGAAAATACGGCCCCGGCTGTTGCTCCCCTTACGGCCCCTGCTACGCCAAAATCGACGGTTTCGCCTAGTCCTGCGGCTTCTTCAGCGCCAGCGATTGCTAGTCCTAGTCCTGCGGCTTCTCCGAAGCCTCCCGCTGGCCAAGCTTCTCCTAAATCTTCTCCTAAGCCCGCAATTTCTCCATCTCCTAAAGCTTCGTCATCGCCGAAATAGTTAATTGTTAACAGTTAACAGTTAACTGTTAACTGTTAACAAAGCTCACGTAGGTTGGGTTTAATTATGAAATCCAACTCTTTACTTAGTAGTTAAATAAATTAACCTAATTATACCAATTCTTAAAACTATGACTACAATTATTCATCTGCTACGCGGGCCACTGCCTCTGGCATTCTGGCGATCCTCACTGAACTGCTGACTTCTAAGTTCTTGAGATAGCCGTTTACAACTTATTAGTAGATATCCAAAAAACCAAATATGCAGCAGAGGTAAGCCTAAGTGATTCCTCCAGTCTAAACTACTTGGAGTAACCGCTTTTTGCATTAAATTAAAAAATAAAACTAGAGTTATAGCAATCCTTAAACCTATCTGAATGTACAAAACTGTAGTAAGTAGAGACAGTGACTTTATGAGTAAACTTTTTAGTGAAATTGCAAAGTATAGAAAAAAAGCTCCAAAGATAGCATTAATTATTTTAGTAGCTACAAACCAGTATGGATCGTAATCCCTAAAAAAATATATTCTAATTGGAAGAACTAGATATATTAAAGAAGAAATATACGCAAATCCGATCGAGCCGAAGTAAAATCGGATTAGCCCGATACTTTCTATCCCCGAATAGCCTTTCATAACAACTTCTTCGTTGATCTTAATAAGATATTTTGGTAAAAAGAAGCCAGCCTTTTGCTCTACCTGTATTTGAGTAGTTTCTCCTTGGTGATCGAACGTACAGCGGTTCTCAGGTAGATGAGGTATATATTAAAGCTCAAAAGCCTGGATATACATAGAATCTAACGTACCTCATCTTTCTGAGAAAGGCTATACCTACAATATGATAGTTGAGAGAGAATCCACCAAATCTAACAACTTCTTTACTATCAACTTTTACTAAATTTTCACTAGCAAGAAACAAATACTTCGGAGATAGATCCGTCGAAATCTCAATTTTATGTCCTTGCCATGTTCCCTGTGCAGCCATAAAGCATTTACCGTAAACTAAGAGTGTTGACTTGTGGATATGAGATAAACAATTAATTTATCCGAAAATTACTGACCATGAGACCAAATACGGTATTGAGGACTTGTCCTGTTTGGAAAGCTTTTGAAAAGTCGGGAGTTTTCATCGATTAATTACCAATTATAACTAGGGACTAGGGG
>NZ_JAQMUA010000236.1:0-20252 GCF_028330895.1 Kamptonema animale CS-326
AGTGGATCTGATAAAATGAGGGTAACATTATGTTTTTCGATAGGCAAGCGTGTAACAATTTGGCTGCCTATCTTTTTTTACCACAACTCGGCTCAATCTTTACCCCATAAGCCTTTGGGCCGGATTGTCACCCCCCCAGAATAAGGAGGAGATATTTTAGGATTTTTATCAAAATTAATCAAATTCAAAGCATAAAAAAACGCCGCGTTAACTAGCGGCGAATTCATTAATTAAAAACTAAGAACTAAAAATGAAACTCTTAACATTTTTAATCTTTAATTTTTAATTTTTAATTTTCTAGCAATCGTAGTAAAGACCAAACTCATAAGGATGGGGACGTAGGCGCATGGGGTTGACTTCATTATCCAACTTGTAAGAAATCCAAGTATTGATAAAATCTTCCGTAAACACCCCTGGCTCAGTCATAAAAGCGTGATCTTTCTCCAATGCTTCCAAGGCCAATTCCAAAGAACCGGGAGTCGAAGGTATCTTGCTTAACTCTTCAGGGCTAAGGTCATAAATATCCACATCCAAAGACTCACCGGGGTCAATTTGGTTCTTGATGCCATCTATACCTGCACAAAGCATTGCTGCAAAGGCGAGATAAGGGTTAGCAGTTGCATCGGGACAGCGGAACTCCAAGCGCTTCGCCTTGGGGTTTCCGCCCGACAGGGGAATACGAATCGAAGCAGAGCGGTTGCCTTGGGAGTAAGCTAAGTTCACAGGGGCTTCAAAACCGGGAACCAGACGCTTGTAAGAGTTGGTGCTGGGGTTAGTCAATGCCAGCAAAGCGGGTGCGTGCTTGAGCAAGCCACCGATGTAGTGTAGTGCCATCTGACTCAAATTGGCGTAGCCGTCACCCCAGAATAGGGGTTGGCCGTCTTTCCAGATGGATTGGTGGGTGTGCATCCCGGAACCGTTATCGTTGAACACCGGTTTCGGCATAAAGGTGACTGTTTTGCCGTACTTCTTAGCAACGTTCTTAATGACGTATTTATAGGTCATTAGGTCGTCAGCCGCCTTGATCAGGGTACCAAAGCGGAAACCGAGTTCGCACTGACCGCCAGTGGCGACTTCGTGGTGATGCTTTTCGATGGGTACGCCGCATTTGGCCATCGTTAGCAACATTTCCGTCCGCATATCTTGGGAGGTATCCGTCGGTGCGACGGGGAAGTAACCTTCTTTGTAGCGGGGTTTGTAGCCTAAGTTGCCGCCTGGTTCTTCGCGACCAGAGTTCCACCGACCTTCTACGGAGTCTACATAGTAATAGCCGCTGTGCTGATTTTGGTCGAAGCGCACATCGTCAAAGATGAAGAATTCGGCTTCAGGGCCAAAGAAGGCTGTATCGCCAATGCCGGTACTAATGAGGTAATCTACAGCTTTCTGGGCAATGGTGCGGGGGTCGCGGCTGTAAGGTTCGCCAGTCCGAGGTTCGATGATGCTACAGATGACGCTGAGAGTGGGTTCTGCCATGAAGGGGTCGATCCAGGCAGTTTTGGGATCGAGTACCATCGCCATGTCTGATTCGTTGATCGCTTTCCAACCACGAATGCTGGAACCGTCAAAAGGCACGCCGTCCGTGAAGGCTGTTTCGTCAATTTGGTCTTGATAGAGCGAGAGGTGCTGCCATATACCTGGCGTATCAATAAACTTGAGGTCGATGATCTGAATGTTATTTTCTTTAACGTAGTTCAAGAACTCTTGTGGGGTCTGGAACATCACTTAACTCCTTATTTTGGTTATCTCTCGGCGATCGCAGATTCTTTGACAGACGATTTGAGCGATCATAGGCATTCGACTGTCACAAGTTTGTATTTCTTGATACAAAAGCTTAGTCTTGTAGCTGGGAACAGGATCTAGGTGGCTGTTGCTACCTCCCTGCTCTGACTGCTTCCAAATCTTACACCTCAAATCTCTAATCCAATATGATAAATTAGGAACTCTTGTAAATATTCAATAGCTTTGTTAGGACTTAGGCGACCGATCCCGTAAAATCATAAAGACATCCAAAATCACAAACACTAAGTAAGCACAACCTCGAATGCGAGTGAGTGTGTATAGGCTTTTTGGCTAAGCCATTGCGCGTTAGGTTCGCCTAGCCCTCAAGAATCCTGTCCCCGATCGGGGTGGGAGTGTCAAATTTAGTCAAGAATCTCATTTCCGTTCGGCATAGCGGACGGTGAGCTTGTCGAACTGCAAGGCGTTGCCTGAGCGGGATGGGAGTGTCAATTAACTGTGTATAAAGCTTGTTGGGAGAAAAATTTCATGCGGGATGCAGTAACCAGCCTGATTGGAAATTACGATGTGACGGGTCGGTATCTAGACCGGGATGGGATTGAGCGGTTAAAATCCTATTTTGGGACGGGTACTGCACGAGTGCAGGCAGCAAGAGTGATTAATGGTAATGCTGGGGCGATTGTTAAACAAGCTGGAACGCAGCTTTTTGCGGAACAGCCGGAACTGATTCGTCCGGGTGGAAATGCCTACACTACTCGCCGCTATGCGGCTTGTCTGCGGGACATGGATTACTACTTACGTTATGCTACTTACGCGCTGGTAGCTGGAAGTACAGATGTACTCGATGAGCGCGTGCTTCAAGGCTTGCGGGAAACTTACAATTCGCTGGGGGTTCCAATTGGGCCGACGGTTGTAGGGATTGGCATTTTGAAAGATCTTGTCAATGCTGAAGTGGCAGCAGCAGGAATTGAAACTGGGGCTTTCTTGGATCAACCTTTTGATTACATGATCCGTGAGTTGAGTGAGAAAGATATCTAGTTGATGCGGGTGGCGATCGCGTCTGTGCTTTCCTACCAATTATTTAACAGAGCGGAAGGTAGCTGAGGGGAAAGAACATCGCTGTACGCAGTGTGGGCAAGTTTGGAAGAGAGCGATCGCTCCTTTGGCACCGCAGCTAAAGAGCGATCGCTCTTTTGCTTGGGATGTTGGGGGCGAACCAAACTTTGGTCTAGTTCCCACTACCTTTAAAACTCTTCAAAACATCCCCACACCAGGCATTTGTCCAAGGGCATCTTGGTTTGGCGGCGATCGACTCGCTCAGCGGTAGTCACTTCTACTTCCCCATTAGGATAAAGAATGTGAATAATGTCGCCGCTGAAAATAGCGATCGGATTTTCTTGGGTTTTGCAGGGATTTTCTAGAGGAAAGTTAGCGAAAGTTTGCATAGGTTTGCTAGATATAAATCTATAGAGAGTTGACGTTTTATATTCGTATCATCAGCTAAATTCTAGAGCTTCTATGTGATCCTACGGATTCTAGTTGGTGATCGTAATCTATGACATAAGTGATAGCGATCACTGTAGGGGAAGAAGGGGCTAGGGGTTAGGGAAAGAAGGGAAAAAAGGAAGAGAATCTATGGTGGCAGGCTCTCAGAACGTCCTAATCGCCTTGGCGGTTGCTATATCTTGAGAAAGATTTATTTAGTTAAAATTTTAAGTCGTAATATATTATTGGTTGTGTTGTATGTAATAAATTGTCAAAAAACTTTAGGCTAGTTTTACTAAGTAAATCCACCTAATTAAACATAAGATCGGGATGGCTAAAAAGCTGACGGTATAAACATTCTTCCTTCTTCCTTCTTCCTTCTACTTAACTTTATCTATCAGAATGAAATTCCTTGGCTAAACAAAGACTGGACGCATTATTGGTAAACCTAGATTTGTGTGCCTCAAGGCAACAAGCTCAACGTTTAATTAGGGCTGGGGAAGTCACGGTTAATCAACAGGTGATTGACAAACCAGGTACCGAGGTAGATGTTCTGGCTGTCATTAAAATTAAAGAGCGGCCCCCCTTCGTTTCTAGAGGGGGCGAAAAACTAGCTAAAGCTTTGGAAGTTTTTAATATTCCCGTAGCAGGTAGAATTTGCCTGGACGGAGGTATTTCTACTGGAGGTTTTACGGATTGTCTGCTGCAAGCTGGTGCGGCTAAGGTTTATGGTGTAGATGTTGGGTATGGGCAAGTTGACTGGGGGTTACGGAACGATAGTAGGGTGATTTTGAAAGAACGCACTAATTTGCGATATTTGACACCTACGGATCTTTACGGAGAGTTACCTCTCAAGGATGGTGGAAATTACCCAGATTTGGGTGTGGCCGACGTATCGTTTATTTCGCTGACTAAGATTTTACCTGCCCTATCGGAGCTATTAATATCCCCAAAGGAGTTAGTATTACTGGTGAAGCCGCAGTTTGAGGTAGGGCGTGAGCGCATCGGCAAAAAAGGTGTCGTGCGTTCTGCGGTTGACCAAGCGGATGCAATTTATCAGGTGTGCTGTGCCGCGATCGCTTTAGGATGGGAATATCGCGGCTTAACTTGGTCGCCTTTAGTTGGCCCTGCTGGTAATATTGAGTATCTTCTCTGGTTAGGGGCTGACAATTCTGCTGTAGCTGACACTGGTGCGATCGCGCTACCAGTTGACAAGCAGCAGATTACAGAAATCGCCCAAACGGCCCAACGGGAACTTGCCAATCCCACCTCTAAGCACTCAATCACCTGATAGTTCTATGCAGTTATTAAAACTACTAGGCCTGATTTTACTTTATATTCTTGGCGCTTTTGGCTATGTTGTCTGTACAGTTGCTCTTGTGAGCATAGCCATCTTAATCAAAGTTGCAGCTCTGCTATTGGCAGACAGGTTATTATATCCCATATTTATAGTCGGAGATTTATTCAAAGGCATAGAAGTTGTCGAGTTATTAAATATATTAGTATTTGCTATTCTTGGCATGGGTTTTGGTGTAGCGACAGTTCTTTTATATCAGAAATTAGGTCGTCAAACCAGTGCTATTTTATTAATAATTTCTGTACCTTTGATTTTTATTAGCACCCCTGTAGTTAGATATAATATTTGGCTACAAACTGTCGGAGTAGAAGAGACTTTATCGCCAGAACAAGCAGAAAAATTAACCAATTCATTTTTAAACAAAAGAGTTGGAAATGACGGTTTTCTGGGTTTCTACTTATATACAGCCCAGTTTCCAATTCTGCCTACTAAACAAGTGCAAATGAATGACTTGGATAACTTTGAAAAAAAAGTTAATTCAAAATTTGTTCAATTAACAGGAGTACCACCAACAATTGTTTCTTGGTTAATGGCAACTTGCTTTTGGTGTCTGCGAATTTTTTACTTTTCTATAGCCGCGATCGCCACAATTTCTCATTTTCGTGAAGGTTTAAGAATAGTTAAACGTTAATTATTAGTTATTGTTGTTTTCCTACTAACCACTAACTTTTAACTACTAACTAATCGAATTTAAATTCCCGTTGCAGGCGAGAGATAATAGAAGTTTTTTCAACTTGGTTAAGAATATCTTGAATAACTCTATCCTGTCCCAAAGGCCCCCAAGTACAACCCTTTTCGAGATAAACTTGAGAAGCGCGACCTACAGCATAAGTTCCGTAAGCAGCTAAACTAGCTTGAGTAACAGCAACTCCGGCAAAAGTAGAAAAATCTGCGACAATTCCAGCCGTACTTTTTCCCAAACCTAAAATTAAACCGCTCCCCAATTCACCAAGAAGTACTCCACCCGTACTAAACAGAATAGTCTTCCAAAGTTTACCAGCTTCATAACCAGTCATCGGCAAACCATAAAGCCTAGCTAAAGACCGAATTAGAGCTAAATCTGCCACTGGTGCGGCCAGTATATCTAAGAAAGCAATAGGATTTAAGCCCACAGCTAAACCCTTATATTTGGCGAATTGCCAAATCAAATCTTCTGCTTCCGATTGGCGCAATTTAAGAGTTTTATGGGCAATAGTTACCTCAGCTTCTCTTGCTTGAACTAGCGCATTGAGAGCGAGGATAGAGCGGCCTTCTCGGTTGATAATTGTAATCAATTTTTGCTGGAGTTGATCTATTTGCGGTGGCGGCGACTCCCATTCATAAGTAACGCTACCATCAGGCCATTCAACTCTTACCTGAACTGGTGCAGGTTCTGCGGCCGCCATCACAATTTCTAGAGATTGGGGATTGAGAATTTCTCCCTTTCTACCAGATTCTTCTCCCTTCCCCAATGCTTGTAGATTGTGGTAAATAGCTTGCCTATCTATCTCTGGATAAAGGTCAATTTTGTTAAAAATTAAAATCAAAGGTTTCTGAAATTTTTGCAGTTCTCGGATCGCATCATATTCAGTTCTAGTAATATCACCGGCAACCACGAATAAAATAAAATCAGCTTGGCGAGTCACTTGCTTCGCCATTTCACCTCGGACTTCACCGCCAACTTCATCGAGTCCGGGAGTATCAATTAATTCAAGTTGTATATCTCCCTTAGTCAGAGATTGAGGAATCGTCCACCTCACAGATCTCGGCCACTGAGTGACACCATTAAGAGGGCCAGTTTGCAAAATCTTCTGACCTAAAAGAGCATTCAAAATCGCTGATTTGCCGCGACTGACAAGACCAAAAGCAGCAATGCGAATTACATTCTGGTCAAGCTTTTCTAATGTGGAATTTAATACATCTAATTGGGTTTGTAATTCTGCTTGTAATTCTGTATTTGCAGTCGGTTCTCGGCGACCGAGAGGAGAATACCGCGCTAATGCTTGCCGTAAACTAGCACGAGCGAGGGATAAGTGCAGTTCGCCTTGTTGATTTGGCCGCGCTGAGGGTGTTTCAGGCGCAAGAACCTGATGAGGTTGAGAAGGTGGAGAATGAGTCAAGGTTTAATAGGGAGAAACTATTGTTAGTTTAGCGAATCTTTGTGTGTTTGGTGTAGTTAGCTTAGAATTAAATATTAGCAATGCAACTGCTAGCTATTACCTACTTTCTAGATTATAATCAAAACTAGCTCTAAAGAGGAAGAGCAATTGTCAACAGAAAATAATCGAGATCCGAATAGCTCTGAAAGTTATCATGCCTCACAAGATAAGACAACACCAGAGCCAAAAATCGTAGACCAGACTCAACAATCTGAGACCCAGCCAACTCAAGTAGATGTTGAATTCGTAAATCCAAACACTCTCATTTCAAGACAAATGCAAAGCGAGATGACAGGCAGTAAGATTAAGAAACTTGTGAAACAGATAAGCAAACAGGGATTTGACTTAGCAAACCCTATTGAGGTAGCCGATATTAACGGTCGTTTGATTATTTTGGACGGGCATCACCGAGTTGTTGCTGCTAAGCGACTAAAATTAGAGAGTATCCCAATTAGGCGGAAAAAAGTTTCGCCAGCTCAAGAACAGCAGCTTTTGCAGCAAGTAGCAGAGGCAGCAATAGATTACCCCTATTAGTTATATGGTGAAATGTACAATGAATTATCTAACTAAAAACGTAGATGCACTGGCAATTATTCAAGAATTTATCAACCTTCAAGACGAACTTATTTCCGTATTTCGCCAGAAGTATAGCACTCTAACTGACGGCACATATCTGCTTGATTATCCCCGGTCTGGATACTTTCACGCGAGGGAAGAAGAGTGGAGATTTCAGCAGCATGGATTAGGGATATGCTTTACAGGAAAGGAATCCGGCAAAGTTGTTGATGTTCACACGAGATTATTAGACGCTCCAAGAGCGATTGACTCGTGGCGTTTATGTCAATACTTTGAGTCAATAGGCATTGAAAAAATTCATTATCGTTCGCAGATATTTGAAGTTAGTGAGCAAGAGGGTTCTGAAGCTTTACTTAAATGTCTTAGGCAAGATGGTACTAAGAAGTTAGACTATTATTAGTTTAGCGAATCTGCATTATTTTCGCTACGCATCACAATTATTTAAGATTTTTTAGGTTGTGGCTTTAAGATTTTATCCTGAACCATTTTGTCAATAATTATACCGCCGATTATCCTCGCTCCATGAGTGGTAAAATGTACGCCATCATTGATTTTCACATATCTTTTTGTGCCAGATTTGTCAGCCACAACTTGAGCATATTTACCACCTACCGCAAATGTTTGCCAAGTTGAAATAAATTTAATTTTTGGATAAGACTTACTTACCTGACTATAAATATCATTCAGAACTAAAAAATACTTTTGATGTCGAGGTCTATTAGACATTGGCTGACCAATCCAGTAGACTTGTCTTACGGAGGAGGAGGAGACAAGCTTAGCATATCTTTCTACTCTAGCTCGATAGGTTTTTTTCCATTCTTCTGTAAGCGCTCGCTTGTATTTACCCTCAGCATCAGTTATGTCTTGATCGTCATTACCACCAAACATCACTATAAGCACGTCTGGATGATAATTATTAATAATTTTGGTAGTTCTAGCGTACCAATCGTAATAATCTATTCTATTCAATCCAGAGGAGACTTTGTAATCCAATTTTACGTTAGTTAAATTATAGTCTTTTCGCAGAGCGTGCTGAATTTGAGTACCGAGATCTAGCATAATAGAATCACCCAGCAATAAAAAACTTTTGTAAGGTTTCTCGGCTTTAGCTTTAGCTAGTATCGGCTTGGCATTGGGCTTTTTAGTTTGAGGTTTTTGGCTAACACTAACTGATTTTCTCGGTTTGGCGATCGCGTTTTTTTTCACCGCCGCAATTTCTGATTTTTGTGCGACTACATCAGGTTCAGGTTTGGGATTAATTTTATCAAGATTAACCTCTTTAATTCTGCTCCAAAATTCTTGTTCATTTTTTCTAATTCCCTCTATTTTTAATTGACTTACTGCTTGTTGAATTTGAGGGCTAACTAATTTGCTTGATGCTAAACTCTTCAAGAATAAAGAAAAATTAGAAAATATCAAAGTTAGGGTTACTAAACTTACCATTAGTAAAAAATCGCGATCTTTCATATTTTTTAGAAACCAAAGTAAATAAAAGGCGGGACTGTATTTGGGCCAAGCATTAAAATAACATAAGTAAACATTGAAACCAACGAAACTTGAACAAATAAGCTTTTAATTGCAAATATTTTTAGCAAAATTTTTGTCAATGTATCTCCGAAAAAATTGATTAATCCAATTACTATTAAAACTAGATATAATTGCCAAGAATTAAATTGAATATAGTTGTTGTCAGTCTGGACAATTCCCAGGAAAAAGTTATTAGCGTCTTCAAGGCTTTTAGTCTGAAAAAATACCCAGCTTAAAGTCACAAAGCTAAAAGTTAAAAACCAGTTAAAAATGATGCCGATTTTATTGGATAAATTTTGGGGTTGAAGGTGAATAGTTTTTGATAAATCTTTACATAAATGATTCACCGTTAATCCTATACCATGAATAACACCCCAAATAATAAAATTTATACCCGCACCATGCCAAAATCCACCTATTGCCATAGTCAACAATAAATTTATATATTTTCTGAAATTACCGTATCTACTACCGCCTAAAGGAATGTAAATATAATCTCTCAACCATTCAGAAAGACTGATATGCCATCTCCTCCAAAATTCTTGCAAGCTTAAAGCTCTATAAGGCATATTAAAGTTTTGGATAGGTTTGAAACCGAGTAAACAAGAAATGCCGTTAGCTAAATCTGAATAGCCGCTAAAATCTACATAAATTAGACAAGAATAGGATATTGCAGCTAAGATTAAATCCATGCTAGAATATTGCTGAGGCGAGCGGAAAGGTAATTCAGTAAAATTATATAAAAAACTAGATAAAGTGTATTTCTTGAATAATCCCGATAAAATTAAGACGATGACTTCTTCAATTTCATAGTTATATTTTTTTGCTGTATTTAGCTGATAGTAAAATTCTTTTGCTCTGGAAATCGGGCCCGCAGCTATTTGAGGAAAATAGGTTATATAGACAGCATAATCTACTAAACCAGGACAGGAGAATTTTTGATTGTAAGAGTCAACTAAATGAGAAATTATTCTAAACACATAGAAAGATACTCCAACCGGAGCAATAATTTGTAAAACTTGGAAATTGGCGGGAATATTTAGAGAGTTGAGAACTTCAAATAAAGAATTGGCGAAGAAGTTATAATATTTAAAAATGCCTAAATAAATAATATTTAAAATTAGTCCCGCGATCAAAAAGCTTTTTGTATATTTGTTTTTATAAACCCCTCTGACAATCAAGTAGTTGATTAGAGTGCTTCCTACTAGCAAACCTAGAAAATTCAAACTCCAAAATGAATAAAAAACTAGGCTAGTTGCCAGCAAGAAGATTTTATACAAAACTACTCTTTGCTTTAGAGAAATTGCGAGACTAAAAGTAATCAGAAAAAATACTAAAAATTGATAGGTTGGAAATAACATAAATCCAGAAAGAGATGCGGTATTTACCCTGAACGATCTAATTTCAAGCCAATTTTAAGGAAGAAGGAAGAAGGAAGAAGAATTTAGTTATCTAGGAGAGAAGGAAGAAGGAAGAAGAATTTAGTTATCTAGGAGAGAAGGAAATCAGAAAATTCTGCCGATTGCCAAAAAAATTGGGGTAGGCTTTTCAGCTTACCCCACAATCAAACAATAATTGGTTCAGAAAGTCAAGGAATTTAAGAAACTTCAGCAGCAATTGCATTCTCATGCTTAGCTGATTCTGGTAAGAGACGCTGCATAACTTGCTTGATGAAAGTTTGCAAGACGGTGACTTGCTGATTTTGTTGAAATACAGTTTGCAGAGTTTTTGCCAGATTCACTTTCAGACTATTAACATCTGTTATATCTGTACTTGCGTCTTGAGTTTGGAAATACTCAATTAAGCTTAAACCTGCGATTCTGGTAAAATAAGCAGCACTCACTCCCTGTACAATTCCTCCCGCAACAAAGGTAATTGTGTTGCTTTTCAAAATGGCGGTGATAGTCTGCGTAGATAGTTCGACTAATCCTAGTTTTAGCATCTGATTTGCCAGCGTGCCTGCTACGATCTTAGCGCGATCTACGGAGAATTTTTGCTGATAAATAGCACCGATATCGATTACCATTTGGGTGCTGATAGCGGCTGTTGCTAGCAAGTCTAAGGCTGCTACTGGATTGGCAAAAGCAGCGGCGGCGGCGATATATTGATATTGTTCAATTATGGGTAAAGCGCGATCGCGTCTCACTCCATTTAATGCCGTTTTTACCTCGGATTTTAGCTGCGATGCTAATCGAATGGTACTCGCCCAGACTAATTTTTGACTTTCTTGAGTTAAGATTTGACTTAATCTTTCAGTCAAAGGTTGAATTTGTGCGGTTTGTGGCTCAGTCCACTCTTTAATTATGCCGTCTGGTTGGTGTTGGCGGACTTTAATCGGATTAGGGGAAGATGCGATCGCAACGATATCTTCGGCTGCTAATATTCCCACCATTCTCTGGCGCAATTGCTGCAACACCTGTGCTTGTTGTTCTGGCAAATATTGGTCAAGCTTATTCCAAACTAGCACTAAGCGCTGACCTGCGGCAACGAGCTGCGATAATATTTGAAATTCTGGATCGGTGATATCGCCAGCGGTGACAAACAAGACTAAATCGGAGGAGATTTTTACCTCATCTTTACCGATAAATAATGGTGCTGCTTCCCGAAAACTTAACTGTTGCGAGTGTTGCTCTGTCCAGTTAGATTGCAACTGTTGAATTAAAACAGTTTTGCCGACAGCTTTACCACCAGCAACGCAGAGTTGTAAATCTTGCCGATCTAGTTCTGCTGTTAACTGGCTGAGCTGTTGTTTTAAGCTGGAATTAGCATCACAATTTGGTGCTTCTGCTGCTAGTAAATTAATCGCAGTTTCAGTTGTCGCGATCGCCTTCAGCGCCATTTCCCGATCCACAGGTACAGGTGCAGGTGTAAAATCGACAGATGGCGATCGCCCTTGCCACCACCACCACCCCGCACCAGCTACCGCTACGCCCAACAGCGCCACTTCACCGAATTCTGCAACAGAGTGCTGAAGGCTATCTAACAGCCAAAGCGCCAAAGATAACCCAATCCCGCCCACTAAAATAGGTCGCCGCAAGTTAAGTGTCATTTCTCCCTTCCTTTGGGTACTTAAGGCCTAGCTTCAACAACCCAAAGCTTGGCATCCATCCCTCTCTCTATGCTAATCTCTGGGACGGCAAACGATCGCAAAAAACTTCTCTCTTCCCCATCTTCTCCCTCTTCCCTAGCCCCTAGTCCCTAGTCCCTAACCGCTTTCAGCGGTTAAAGCGGTAAGCAAATAGTAAAAATTGCCCCCTTACCACTTCTACTTTCAGCCGTAATGCTACCTCTGTGTGCTTCTACAATCCGCTTAGCGATCGCTAACCCCAAACCCGTACCGCTACCCGAACGTGAGGGATCTGTAGTGTAGAACTGCTCAAAAATGCGCGGTAAATCGCTAGAACTAATCCCAGGCCCCTGATCCTCAACTTTAATAACAGCTTGTTTTCCCTCCTTGCGTCCCGAAATCATCACCTGAGAATCGGGTAAAGAATGCTTAATCGCATTATCGAGCACGTTCAAAATTGCCTGCAACAGCCGCTCTGGATCGCCAAACAAGATAATATCAGCCACGTCCACCGTCACAGACACACCTCGCGCTTCCATCCGAGGTTTCACAGCACCAACAGCGCGGTTAATCAAACTGCTGAGCACCAAACTTTGCTGTTCCAATTGAGTGACACCCGCCTCCAACCGTCCCAAATCAAGCAAATCGCGAACCAGGCGAGACAAGCGTTTAGTTTCATCCTCTACAGTTTGAAAGAAGCGATCGCGCAACTCCGGCTCATCAACAGCACCACTTCTAAGCGCCTCCACCGTCACCAACACATTACTAATAGGAGTGCGGAGTTCGTGAGAAACATTTGCCAGAAAAGTTCTACGTTCGTAATCCAGCGAAGCCAGCCTTTCACTCATGCGATTAAGTTCCGCCGCCAACTGATCTAACTCGTTGCTTTGACGGATAGCCAACTTATCGCCAAAATGACCGCTACCCAAGCGGATCGCAAAATTCCGCATTGTTTCCACAGGCTTAGAGAGACTACGCGCAAAGCGATCGCTAATTACCGCACACAGCAACAGCGTCAGCATCAAACTCCCCCAAACCGTCCCAATCACCTTTGCAAACTGGCGCTGAAACTGTTTCAAAGTAATCGACATCCGCAGCACACCCAGCATTTGACCATTCCGAACCACAGGTCGAGCAATGTAGAGCCGATCCTCCCCTGATAACACCCCTTTTGCGATCCCTCGCGCCGAGCGATTTTGGAACGCCTCCCTCATCCCAGCTACCTCGTACCAGTTCGTAACCTGTTTGTCTAACCGAGGATCGGAAGTAGCCAGCAAGCGGCCTTGAGGGTCAAAAACCCGAAGTGTAACGGTTTCTGGTGCTCCGTAGCGTTTCACCAGCAGTTCTACTCGCTCAATTTTTCCTTCCTCCAAAGCATCGGCCACACTCTCGCTCAAAGCCGCAGTCCAATTTTGCAAATCTGTCTGTCGCGCCTGCATGAAATAAGCGTAAAACGACCACAGAATGTACCCCGCCATCAACGAAGTGCCTAGAGTTGTCAGCAGCAGATAGGTAGCTAACAGCTTGGCATGAATAGAATTTAATTTAATTTGGGGCAACCATTTCATTTGTCAATAGATTTTATTTTTATAAAAAAACCTATAGCATTTCTCAATTATTATGAGGTACAAAAGCAACCCCCCCTAGCCCCCCCTTGTTAAGGGGGGGAACCGTAAAAGCCCCCTTTCTAAGGGGGTTGGGGGTAAAGTTCTTGTACTTGAGCACACAGAGAAAAGCTGTAAAATTTTATTTATTTACTCTCTGAAGGCTGCTCCGTAGAACGGCGGCGTAACACGGCTTTGATCCGCGCTAAAAGTTCGCGAGTATTGAAGGGTTTTGTTACATAGTCATCTGCTCCCGCCTCTAAACCCCAAACCTTATCAATATCTTGGTCTTTAGCAGTCAGCATCACAATCGGCACATTTGAAAAGGCCCGAATCCGCCAGCAGACTTCCATGCCGCTTACTTCAGGCAGCATTAAATCTAGTAAAATCACATCTGGTACTTGTTTGTGAAATTGTTTGATCGCACTCAATCCATCGGCGGCCGTCATCACTTCATAGCCTTCTTTTTGCAGCGTGTAGGTCAGGCTGTCGCGCAGGGCTGGTTCATCATCTACTAATAAGATTTGGGGCATTGTTTTTACCGCTAACTCTTATTTCGAGCCTGCCACATTCTCGCTTTTGAAGTATCCTCCTTTAGGAATAAAGCTCAAGAATAAGATGTTTTGTCTATAAATCAAATCAAGAGACGGGCAGAATGCCTATCCCACAATAATCTGACAAAAATTGACTGTCAAATTGTATGCAGAACAACTTCTAATCTAATAGTTCTCTAATAACTCCTGTGGAGCAAGCATCTTGCCTGCCTTTTGCGATGAGGCAGGGTTCGCTATTTTATGCCAAAATAAATCCTAATCTCCACTGCATCGTCAGAAAACTATGCTTGGTCAAAAGCTGCGCGATCGCTATCAAATCATCAAACTGCTGGGAAGCGGTGGTTTTGGCGTTACCTACCTCGCCAAAGATTGCGACTTACCAGGACATCCCCACTGTGTCGTTAAACATCTTAAACCAAAAGACCTTACTCCTGCCCTTTTGCCAATCGCCAGACGCTTATTTGAGACAGAAGCAGAAGTCTTGTATAAGTTGGGCAAACTACACGAGCGAATCCCCACCCTTTCTGCTCACTTTGAGGAAAATGGGGAGTTTTATTTTGTCCAAGATTTTATTGAAGGACACGATCTGACTAAAGAACTCATTCCTGGTAACAAATTAAGCGAATCTTATGTTATTACTCTATTGCAAAACATCTTAGAAATTTTAGCATTTGTTCACCAGCAAAATGTTGTTCATCGCGATATTAAACCTGCTAATTTAATGCGTCGCCAAGATGGTAAAATTGTCTTGATCGACTTTGGGGTAGTTAAAGAAATTGGCACGTTGATTGTTAATGGTCAAGGACAAACTAGCGTAACGGTTTCGATTGGTACTCCGGGTTATATGCCGAGCGAACAATCGAATGGTAGACCTAAACTTTCCAGTGATATTTATGCAGTGGGAATGGTTGCGATTCAAGCATTAACGGGTAAAACTCCTGATACTTTATTGGAAGATCCAACGACTGGAGAAGTGATTTGGCGCGATCGGGTTCAAGTTATCCAGAATTTAGCTAATATTTTAGATAAAATGGTACGCGACCACTTTAGTCAGCGTTATCAAAATGCCACTGAAGCATTACAAGCACTTTCACTTGTTCCCTCGACAGCCATTTCACCTCACACGACACGGCGAAGTTTATTACAATTAGGTGGTTTTGCTGGCGCGGGATTTGTGATTGCAGTGGTGAGTCAAAATTTGTGGAATAATTCAGCTCAACCTTCGCCAAGTTTCTCACCCTCACCCGTCAACGATCCGCCATCACCTCAACCTTCACCAGAAAATTCATCCCCAAAACAAGCACCAGAAAATCCACTCTCCCCACCACTCTCAATTTCTCTAAAAACCTTTAATTTTGAAATAGTGACAGTTAATTCAACGGGGCAAATTGCCAACCGCCGCGAAGGACAAGCAGAGTTTTTTACAGATAATCTCGGCAATGGTGTCACGATAGACATGATATCAATTCCAGGGGGTAGTTTCGTGATGGGTTCCCCCAATACAGAAGCAGGACGATATGAGATCGAAGGGCCGCAGCATAATGTTACTGTCGCCCCTTTTTTTATGGGTAAATATGAAGTCACGCAAGAACAATGGGAAGCAGTGATGGGAAATAACCCTTCTAAGTTCAAAGGCGCGAAACTTCCTGTAGAACAAGTAAGCTGGTATGACGCAGTAGCATTCTGTCAAAAACTTTCTCAAAAAACAGGCAAGAGTTATCGCTTACCTTCGGAAGCAGAATGGGAATATGCTTGTCGCGCTGGAACTAAAACACCTTTCTATTTTGGCGCAACCATTACCCCAGATTTAGTTAATTATCACGGCAGTTATACCTACGGTGCAGCACCGAAGGGGGTTTACCGCGAGAAAACGACAGATGTAGGGAGTTTTCCACCTAATGCCTTTGGATTGTATGATATGCACGGCAACGTCTGGGAATACTGTGCAGACCCTTGGCATAGTGACTATCAAGGTGCGCCGCAAGATGGTAGTGTCTGGGATGAGAAAAATAATGATAACCGTTATCGAGATTATGATTTATTAGTCAACATTAAGAATGATAACCGAACCCGGCTGGTGCGAGGTAGTTCGTGGATCACCTTTCCCGCCTATTGCCGCGCTGCTTTTCGCATCAGCCTTTCGCCGGATCTTCGCAACAACCCCTTCGGTTTTCGTCTTGTTTGTGCGATCGCGTAGACTTCTTAGCCCTTGATATTTCTTTCATTTTGGGCTATCCACTTCTTCTATTTACACTTGAGCGATCGCCTCTGGCGACTCAATTTATTTTTGGGAAATTTACTGTCGCAGTGCCATTATTTTTATTCTGTTGTATAAAATCAGATTCATGCGCTCTGGGATATGATTAAGTAAGAGTTCCAGTCAACCCAACAACCTGACTATTCCAAAATCTCAAAAAACAGAATGCAAATCATCCTAGAAGTCCCCGATCTTCTCGGCGAAAAACTGCAACAATTAGGCGATCGCCTCCCGGAAGCCCTCGATCGCGCACTTCGGGAACTCACCGCCACAGAAAACATCCCCTACCAAAGCGATCGCCAAATCGTCGAACTACTTGCCAGTCAACCCGGCCCTGAAGCAATCCTCGCCATCCGCCCCACACCTGCATTGCAAGCCCGCATGAGCGAACTACTCGATCGCAATAAATCGGGTAATCTTTCTGCAAAAGAAGAAGTCGAACTCGATCGATACTTGCTCTTAGAACATTGGGTGCGTTTAGCGAAAGCTCACGCCTACAAACGCTTACAGACATTAGCATGAGCTACGTACCAGGAACAATCATTCCACTGACTCCTGAAGGACGAGTAACCACTAAAATTCTGCAATTTAACCTCTTAGAACGCATCCTAGAACGCCAGCAACTTAGCAATTCTGACTAATCCTTGAGTTAAACAGGACTTTGGCACCCAACCAAAGAAACCGGGTTTTTTTACGAAAATACTTCGCTGCTACCACAGATTCTCTCAAAAACCCGGTTTCTGGGGCTCCCTGCGTAAGTCCTATTAAACTAAGCTTAAATAGCGATAATTAAATAGCGATAAAAAAATCACGCCGAAAACTGGTAGGCGATCGTCAGGGGATAAATTATGAGCAGAAATAATTATTTTCTCAGCAATAGCAATGGGCTGAAATACACAGGCCAAATAGTTAGAAGTCTGAGCTTGTCAAGCTTGCTGACGATAAGTAGCATCTTACCTAGCTTAGCTCAGTTACCGGCAACTAGGACTCCAGCGCCCAATCCCAGACGGTTCGCACCCTTGCCAGTGCCTCCGCCACCGCGATCGCAGCAAATACCGAGTAACGATTTAGGCACGCAATCGCCGGAACAGGGTTACACTCTGGGAGCAGGCGATCGCATCAGTTTAGACATCATCGGTGTCCCCGAATTTAGCAAAGAATATCAGATCCTCGTCGATGGCAGCCTCAACTTACCCCTAATTCGCAGCGTTTACGTACAAGGACTCACCCAACAACAGGCCGCCGATGCGATCGCCAAACTCTACGACCCCTACATCACCGCCCCCATCGTCACCCTCACGCTAATTGTCCCTCGACCGCTGACAATTGGCATCGCCGGAGAAGTCAGCCGACCCGGTTCCTACAAAATCAGCGCCAGCAGAGAAGGCGAAGCGGTCAAATTTCCTACCTTGATCGAGATGTTGCAATTAGCAAAAGGCGTGACCCCCGGAGGAGATTTGCGGTTAATTCAAGTGCGCCGCCGCCAAAGAAACGGGCCTGAACAAGTAATTAACGTCAACCTACAAGAATTTTTACAGACAGGAGATTTGCGCCAAGATATCACCTTGCGAGACGGAGATACAATTTTCGTTCCGAGTGCAACGGAAGTTAACAGTCAAGAAGTCCGCCAAAGAGCAAACGCTAATTTTTCCGCCGACATCACTCAACCTATTAGTGTCGTCATCGTCGGCGAAGTGAATCGCCCCGGCCCTTATACAGTATTTGCCTCAGATTTGCGATCGAGTAACCAGCAAACCGAACTAGGTTTTGTCGCGATCGATCAGCAACAGGGTACTTTAGTAGGTTTACCAACAGTAACTAGGGCGATTAAAATTGCTGGCGGCATTACTTTAGAAGCCGATCTTCGCCGAGTACAAGTACGCCGCCGCCTCAAAACCGGCAACGAACAAATTATTAGTGTCAATCTCTGGGATCTCTTACAAACAGGAGACATTAGCCAAGACGTACTATTACAAGAAGGAGACAGTATTATTGTCCCAACTGCGGAAAATGTAGATATAGCCGAAATTTCCCAAATCGCTGCTACCAGTTTTTCTCCTAATTCAATTCGGATCAATGTTGTTGGGGAAGTTCTCAGGCCTGGAACAGTGGAAGTTACGCCTAATACTTCCCTACATCAGGCATTGCTAGCTACAGGTAGTTTTAACCAAGTCCGCGCTCAAAAAAAGACTGTGGAACTATTGCGTTTGAACCCCAACGGTACTGTTACTCGCCGCTCGATTGACGTTGATTTTTCCCAAGGTTTAAATGCAGAAAACAACCCCACCCTTCGCAACAATGATGTTATTATTGTTCCTCGTTCTGGCTTAACTAGGTTAGCAGATAATGTCAATCAAATCTTACAACCTGTGTCCGGAGTTGTGGGCGTTATTAGTGGAGTTACTGGATGGTTTACTGGGGTAGAGACAACTATCAATACTTTTCAAAGGCTATTTTTAGGTGGAGACTTCGATCGGCGAAATCAGCTTAGGCAAATTCGGCAACAGGAGGAAGATCGACGGCGAACAGAAGAAGAAAGACAACGGCAGAATGATATCCAGAATCAGCAACTTGAGCTTCAAAGACAGATTCAGCAGCAACAACTCGATCTCCAGAGGCAACAGTTGGAGCAACAGCAACAGCAGCAACAACAGCAGAATCAGTAAGGCCGCTCTCTGGGCATTAATTGACCGCCCAGAGGTCGGCGTTACCATAATGTCAGAGTTCAAAAAGACTACTTAGAAATGAGGAGTGTTGATAATACTTGTCTGTATATATCTAGACCTTTTGCATTGAGGTGAACGCCATCTATAGTTAGACTTTCATTAAGAGCACGATCTTTAAATAAGGCCTGTATTCCTGCTGCTTCAATTACCACATTTTCTGACAGAGATACTTGACAAAGGAGGGCATTAATTTCATCCACTCTGGTAATTGTTCCTGCCAAATTTGGCTCATAGCTGGCTTTAATAGTTGAATAAAAAGCTGGAATTAGAATGATTTTTTGAGTTCCCATTGAACGTAGCAGCGCGATCGCTTCTTTCATATTTTTAACAAACGCCTCATCACTAATGCCGTACATAGCATCATTAGTGCCGATAGCAATGATGGCTTTTTCGCATTTAAAGTTATTGGGAATTAAATCTTTAAGTTGCTCTAGCAGTGATACTGAACTCATCCCACCAATGGCAAAATTAAAATTTTGTTCGCCTAGAGAATCGCCGAGAGCAGAGGAAATAGAATCGCCCCAAATACAGCCTTGGTATTGTCGATCTTTAGTCAAGTGCATCTGGTTATCAACTGCAAGTTGCCACCATAATGTAGAGGTAACACTGTCTCTAAGTATTTCTGGGTTAGCTTGTACGCGAGTGGGGATGGATGTACTGAATAATAGAGTGGAAAGAGCTGAGAGCAACCAAAATTTAATTTTCATAATCAAGTAGATTGCGGTAATTTTTGTGATATACTATACGTCTAATCTGTTGTCAGGATTTGGGTAGATGTAACGAATCGTAACTGGAATTGCCAGCGATCGCATTACTTCCCTGTCTTGGGAGGGAGACAATATTGAAAAAGCTCCAACTAATATTAAAATAGATAACTAGCAAATTCCCTATCAGGGATTCAATACTGTTCAGGAATTGAAAGTTATGCCCCCTCGTTGGCCCCGCAAACCAGACCGCCAAGATCCCGACTACCGCCGTTTAGATGACCGGATGAATTTTGCCATCCATTTTGCTCTGTTTGCTGCTGCCAATTCTAGCTTGTGGTTTTTCCACAATTTGCAGAAAGCTGAGTGGCCTTGGGCAACTTGGGTGACGCTAGGATGGACAGGGGTCATATTCGCACATGGAATTTATGTGTTTGCGATCGCCAATTATTCCCTCCCCAGTCAAAAGCCAGAATAATCTCGATAAGACTTACGTAAAACTATCCGTAACGCCGCCCAC
>NZ_JAQMUA010000237.1:0-18779 GCF_028330895.1 Kamptonema animale CS-326
ACTGAGAACCGATATAATTTTCGCAGCAGATCAATTGCGGGGGACGGATAATATCTTCTCTGGCAGCATTGACAGCAGCTTTCACAGTAGCAATACTTGCTTGGTCGCAAGCAATTGTACGAGCGCTGCGAACGATCGCATTAATTTTGTAAGGATCGGACAATTGAGCTGTCATTACCAACAAGTCTTGTCCTCGCAGGCTGTGAATAATTACTTCTACTGCCCGCAGTAGACCAGAACTGAGGCTAACAATACCAAAGTAAGTATCTTTCGGTAAGCTATTAACAAGCTGGATTTCCTTAGCATAATCGTAAATGTCAACGGGGATGACGCGCACAGACCGAGGAGCTGCGATCGCTTCTGCTTCACCGATGAAATAGCGGCTAGTCACCACTGTCCCCGAAGGCACTTGATCGATGACTTGAGCTAGCTGTTCCATTGGTACTAACTGCACGGGGATGCGAAGAGCTTGCTCTAGTTCTTGAGTCATCAACTCACCGATGCCTATATCTTGAGTCGGCGCGGTCACTAAGACTCTAGCGCTACAGCGCAGTCGCCAGTCAATTTCTCCTAAAAATAGTTCTCTTGCTTGACTGAGAGTGCAACCCTGTCCCAGTAGTTGGTCGAGACTGTGCTGCACGATCTTATCAGCTTCGGGATATTGTTCGAGAATGGGCGATTTTCGCGTACTACCGCCTTCATTACCTTGAGCCCGGACGTAAATGCCTGAACCTGCTTGGGCTTCTACCAGTCCCGTTTCTTCTAATTGCCGATAAACTTTACTGATCGTATTGCGGTGCAAGCCTGTTTGCATCGCTAGCTGCCTAGTGCTGGGCAAGCGGTGTCCGGGGGGAAATTGCCGGGAGGCGATCGCAAACCTAATTTGGTTAAATAGTTGGTTGGATGCCGGGATCTCGCTGTCTGCTTGAATCTGAAATTGAACCATCCTAGAAACTCCAGGGATTATGATAAAGGATTTATAAAAGCAATTGTGTGGTCTATATGATTAGGATTCCGATCTTAAGCTATAGCATAATCTACTCTTGGCTCTTTCACTAGCAAGATTTACACTTTTTAGCGGGGCCAGAGTTGGGCAGTAGAGACCATAGCAAATGTACCGGTTTCTCTAACTAGAGCTTTAAGCTTAGCGAATTGATGAGCTAGATATTGGGAGCTATCTTGACGTTGGTAGAATTAGACCTGTTGCTAATGCTTTCGGCGCTAACTTCAGGAATATCAATTATATTGATTACCAGCTTAGATTTTGTTAGCATCTGCGATCGCCCAATAAATTTTAAAGGATTCAACCAGGAGCAAGACTGCAAAGAAACTGTCGATCGCATCCGCAGTTGCCTTAATCTAAAATCAGTTGATATTTACAAAATTACAATCGCGATGACTGAATTAACAATTCACACAGCTAACGTCACAGTAACCAACGGAGATTTGCAAATAGCCGCTTATCTAGCCCAACCTACAGCCAAGGGGCAATTTCCAGCAGTTATTGTCATTCAAGAAATCTTCGGAGTTAACGCCCACATCCGCGAAGTCACAGAAAGAATTGCTAAAGAAGGGTATGTGGCGATCGCACCAGCCATCTACCAGCGCCAAGCCCCCGGCTTTGAAACCGGCTACACTCCAGAAGACATCAAAATCGGCAGACAGTACAAAGAACAAACCACAGCCTCAGAACTTCTCAGCGACATTCAAGCCACAATTAGCTACCTCAAAAATTTATCCTCCGTCAAAAGCGGTGGCTTTGGTTCCATCGGCTTCTGTTTTGGCGGTCACGTCGTCTACCTTGCTGCCACCTTACCCGATATTAAAGCCACAGCTTCGTTCTACGGGGCTGGAATTGCCACGATGACCCCCGGCGGCGATCCCACGATCGCGCGTACAGCAGACATTAAAGGCACTCTCTACGGCTTTTTTGGCACTCAGGATGCCAGCATTCCCCAAGAGCAAGTTGACCAGATCGAAACAGAATTACAAAAATACAACATTTCCCATCGGATTTTCCGCTATAACGCCGAACACGGCTTTTTCTGCGACCATCGCGGTAGTTACAACGCCACAGCGGCCGCCGATGCTTGGATACAGGTAAAACAGCTCTTTAGCGAGCAACTTTAAGGCAAAAAGGCATGGACTAATGACAATCAACCATCAACCACGAACAATTAGCACTTAGTAATTCTCAATACCCAGTCTCCATATACCCCCATATTGGCTATATTGGGGTAGCCAACTATTTTAGAGCTTACGTAGCGCGATCGCCAAAAATCAGGGCTTGGGTTTACTAAGTCTCCTTGCAACTGGGTTGCGCTTAGTTGCCGACTTGCTTAAGGTTGCTTCGTAACCTCGCCATGCTTCCGAGCTCGCAACATACGCTAAGCTTGGTAAGCGCTACGCCCAGGTTGCGCCAGCGCAATGACATCAAGTACGTTACTTTTGCGTAAGTTCTAATATTTAACTCCGTAGCGATCGCCAATTCCAGGCGAATCCGCGCGGCAGTAGTTAGGCTCGTAGTTTAATTTCAATTTTCTTTCATTCAATTGACATGAATCCCAAATCGACAGGTTCTCAAGGCGCAAAAGCATCCTTTTCGATGGACGATTTTGCCAAAGCCCTCGAACAGCATAATTACGAATTTCAGAAGGGGCAAGTAGTGCGCGGCAGAGTGGAAGAGATCGAATCCAACGGCGCGTACATAGACATCGGCGCTAAGTCCCCAGCTTTTCTCCCTCTCGAAGAGGTCGCCTTGAGAGCGGTAACAGACCTGTCTAAACTTCTGCCTTTGCAAGAAGAACGGGAATTTCTAATTATCCGCGACCAAAATGAAGACGGTCAAGTAACCCTTTCCCTCCGCCAATTAGAGATCAAGAAAACCTGGGATCAGGTAGCAGAAATGTTCAACACGGGAGCCGTAATTCAAGTGCGCGTTACTGGCCATAATAAGGGCGGCGTAACGGTAGATGTCATGGGGATGCGGGGGTTTATTCCGCGATCGCACGTAGTCGAGCGAGACAATTTACAGTCCCTTGTCGGTCAATCCATGAGCGTCAGCTTTTTGGAAGTAGACCGCGAACGCGAAAAACTCGTGCTTTCTCAGCGTGCAGCCACCAAATCTGCCAGCTTTAGCCAATTAGAAATTGGTCAAATTATCGAGGGCAAAATCAGCAGTATCAAGCAGTTCGGAGTATTTGTTGACTTCGATGGCATCACGGGTTTGCTCCACATCAAGGAAGTCAGCCAAAAGTATATCAATAATCTGGAAAAGGTATTTTCAGTAGGTCAAATAATCAAAGCAATGATTATTAACCTCAATGAAGAACGAGGTCGGATTTCCCTTTCTACTAGATTATTAGAAAGTTATCCAGGGCAGATAGTAGAGAAAATAGATGAAATGATGGCTACTGCCGAAGAGCGTTCTGAGCAAGCTAGAAAAGCCTTGCTTGAGTCTGAGAAAGTTGACAATTAGATACTTAGGGGTTAGGAACTAGGAACTAGGGCGTGTTTTCCAACTACGATCGCAACAGAATGCAAGCGATCGCGATCGTGGCGAGATAATTTGCAGCCAGATTCTTATATACAGGGCTGTTACATTGCTCGATTCTAAATTCTTTGACCTAACCCTCTCCACCTCTCCCCGCCCTCTCCTATGAGGAGCAGGGCTTTTTCACGCTAAGGTTAAATCGGCAACAGAAAAAGCGATCGCGATCGAGTAAACTAGATAGCGATCGCTCAAAACTCCCAACAAGATTGCTTGGCAAGACTCGGAATGGCACAATGGTACTAAGGCAAGTCCTATTAGAGTAAAAACGTGCAGCTCAAACAGGTAATCATCGCCCACAAAGCTAGAGATGCCCAAAGCCAGCAGTGGGCCGAACAGTGTGCGAGGCAATTGGAAAGTAGGGGTTGTCACGTTTTGATGGGGCCATCCGGCGCGAAGGATAACCCCTACCCAGTATTTTTGGCTTCTAGCACGGGAAAGATCGACCTAGCAGTAGTTCTCGGCGGTGATGGTACGGCTTTGGCTGCGGCTAGACATCTTGCTCCCGATAACATCCCCATTTTAGCGGTGAATGTGGGCGGACATTTGGGGTTTTTAACTGAATCTTTTGAAGATTTTAAGGACAGTGAAAAGGTTTGGGATCGGTTGTTGGAAGATCGCTATGCTGTACAGAAGCGGATGATGTTACAGGCGGCGGTATTTGAGGGCGATCGCACTAACAGGGAACCAGTAAGCGATCGCTTCCTCGCCCTCAATGAAATGTGCGTCAAGCCAGCCTCGGCTGACAGAATGCCGACTTCTATCCTCGAAATGGAGGTAGACGGCGAAGTAGTCGATCAATATCAAGGAGACGGTTTAATAGTTGCTACTCCTACAGGTTCGACTTGCTACACGGCTTCTGCCAATGGCCCCATCCTACACCCCGGAATGGAAGCGATCGCAGTTACTCCAATTTGCCCTTTAAGTCTCTCCAGTCGCCCAATTCTTCTGCCTTCCGGCTCCGTAGTTAGCATCTGGCCCCTAGCCGACTACGATCTAACTACTAAGCTCTGGATGGATGGCGTTATGGCTACTGCCATCTGGCCAGGACATCGCGTAGACGTGCGGATGGCAGACTGTAATGCAAAATTTATCATTTTGCGCGAAAACTATTCTTATTACCGTACCTTAAGAGAAAAACTTCAGTGGGCCGGAGCTAGAATTCCTTACACCAATAATCATCGCAATTAATATTAATTGTTAACTGTTAACTGTTAACTGGTAATGGGTAATGGGTAATGGGTAATGGGTAATTGGTAATTGGTAATTGGTAATTGGTAATTGGTAATTGGTAATTGGTAATTGGTGATTGGTGATTGGGAAAACTTCTCCCTCATCCTCCCCATCTCCCCCATCTCCTCTGCTCCCCTGCTCCCCTTACTGCCGCCAGAGCTTAATCGTATTATCCTTACCCCCACTAGCGATAGTCTTACCATCGGGGCTAAAAGCCACCGTGTAAACCTCATTAGAATGTCCTGTCAAACTATTCAGTAAGACTCCACTCCTTAAATCCCAAATCTTAATCGTTTTATCCTTACTCCCACTAGCAATAGTCTTACCATCCGGGCTAATAGCAACAGATACGATTTCCCCAGAATGACCGTTCAAAGTCCGAATTAACTCCCCAGTAGCCAGATTCCAAATCTTAATAGTCCGATCGTAGGAACCGCTAACTAATGTTTTTCCATCCGGGCTAATTGCAACCGACCTCACCTGATCTGAATGACCCTCAATAGTATTAATCAACCGACCAGTTTCTACATCCACAATTGTAATCGTCTTATCCTTAGAACCGCTAGCCAAAGTTTTCCCATCGGGACTAATAGCAACCGAATAAACATAATCGGAATGATCCGGCAAATTGTAAATTAAATCTCCAGTTGCTACATTCCAGGTTTTGGATGTCTTGTCACTGCTACCGCTAGCTAGAGTTAGTCCGTCAGGACTGATCGCCACAGACCAAACCGCAGCATCGTGATCGACAGTACGCACTAATTCCCCCGTTTTCAAATTCCATAGTAGAATTCTCCAGTAAGAAGTGCTGGCTGCTAGCCGCGTCCCATTCGAGTTAAAAGCAACAGACCAAATTGCCGATGAATCTCCATCAAAACTGCGGATGAGATTCCCCGTAGCTAAATCCCAAATCTTAATCGTTTTGTCCTTAGAACCGCTAGCTATGGTCAAACCATCAGGACTAAAAGCAACAGTTCCAACTGCATTGGAATGCTCGGCAAAATTCTTAACTGTTACGTTTTTCCAGTTAGTACCATCCTGGCATTGCTTGACAAGGAGTTGAGCATCTGCATAGCGACTAGAACTATTATTAATTTTTTCTCCCTGGTTGATACACTCCTGATAATTGCTCTCTTTATAAAGAGCATTAATAGTATTAAGTTGTTGCGATTCTTGCTGACGGCGTTGTTGCAACTTCTGCCACTGAAGATAGCCGTAAATAGCAGCAGCTACAGCTAAAATAGCAGCAATGCTTGCCCCAATTAAGTAAGGATTTATTCTGCGATTTTGTGGTTGCGGTAGAACTGTAAGAGTCCGATTTATTGGCGGAACTTGTCCGTTAGATCTCGCTTGTGGTAGACCATTGTCTGCTATCCGCGACCCTGGAGGATAAAATCTCCCTGGTGGCTGGTCAGAACTCTGCTTGGGCTGTGTAAAACTTAAAAGTAGGTTCTGTAATTTGACGAGTAAGGATTTGGGGAGGACTCGACTTTCGATTAATTCTATATCTTGATCTGTGAGTCCTAAAATTTGCTGCAAGCGTTTCAATTCGTCACGAGTATCCTTGGCAAAGGGATATTCCTGCTGCATCGATTCAACTAATGCCTGCTCGTACTGCTGCGCCTTATCCTTGAATTTTCGGTAAGGGTTTAATACTTCGTCTTCAATTGCATCTGCTTCTTCTGGTAATAGTTCTAGACTGTTTCGCAGTTCGGCTAAGATTTTGCGGCCGACAATTGAAATTTCCCCTCGATGGCTAGCGCGGCGCTCTACTTCTTCGCGATATATGGTAATTTTAGGAACTCTAGTTCGAGAGCGATCGCTAACTCTTTTGAGATCGGCTACAGCTTCCGCAGCAGACTGATATCGCTGGCGAAAATCGTAGCGTACCATGTTGTCTAAAACATCTGCCAGCTCTTGACTAACTACAGCTAAATGTCGCCAGAATATTTCGCCCCCATGAGGATTATTGTGATCGCGCAGTTTTGGTAATTCATAAGCAGGCAACCCCGTAAGGGCCTGAATTCCGATCATCCCTACTGCATAGATATCGCTGTTTAATTGTGGGTTGTATTGAAACTGTTCAATTGGCATATATTCCAATGTGCCAATCCGAACTGTAGGCGGCTTTTGACCATGATCGAGGTTAATTTCTTTAACTGCTCCAAAATCGAGCAAAACTAATTTGCCATCTGACTGCCGCCGGATTAAATTTCCTGGTTTAATGTCTCGGTGAATCACTCCGTGTCCGTGTACGAACACGAGAATTTCTAAGACTTCTTTTAATAGCCTGACAACTTGCTCTTCCGACAGCGGTTTTCCTGGTAAAATCTCGCTGGCTAAAGAATAGCCGGGAATAAATGCTTCTACTAAGAAAAATTCTTGATTTTTCTCAAAGTAAGCAAATAACTGAGGGATTTGTTCGTGCTGGCCGAGCTTTTCTAGAACTTCTGCTTCTTTTTCAAACAGGCGGCGGGCAGTCTCGATTAGTTTCGGATCGTTACTTGCAGGCCGCAGATGCTTGACAAAACATTGCGGTTCCCCAGGGCGACGAGTATCTTTAGCTAGATAAGTTTGTCCAAATTCTCCTGTTTCTATGACTTCAATGATTTGATAGCGTCCGTCCAAAAGTTGGCTAACCATGAAAACAACCCAGCTCTTTTTTGGTTGATGGTGGCATGAAAAATTTTCGCTGCCGTTGGTTGATGTTTTAGGAGAGAGAAAAGCGCCAATGCGATCGCACGCCATCGGCAGATTTATCTAGATGCTTTGAGTTGAGTTGAGGCGGCGACTCATTTGCCTTCAAGCATTTGAGTCAATTTCCAATTCTGGAATTTAGGCACTACAGGTAACAATTCTCCTGCGATTGCGTAACGCCCCTAGTTGCAAGTGCGGCGGTTCGCCCTCCGCAGCTCTCTCCAGTGACAAACTTTCATCTGTAATTAAACGAGCACAACCCTGGTCTTGTAAAATACCTCTAAGCCCACGAATTATTTTTACCAGTTTATTGTCAAACTCAATTATGTACTAGATGTGGACAGACTAGATTCTACCACAACGCGCCTTCTGCGATCTAGTTTTGTGTCTGCCCGTCTAGCGATCGCTCAACGGGCAGGGTTTTTCTCCACAAACTCACTAGCAGGCTAAGGCTAAGGGAAAAGGCTATTGCTGGCAAGCTTTGTGGGAATATTGAAGAAAGATTCACAGCGGTTAAAACTGCCCGTGCCGTTTCCCTCTCCGATGCTCAAGCCGCTGAGTTTCCCACGTACCGAACTATTTTAATGATGTTCACCTACTTATACCAATTTTTAATTGGGTAGGTACCGCCAGCATAGAAGAAATTAGGAGCCAAAAGTCAAAATTAAGAAGAATTTAGCCGGATTTCTGGCTTTTGATTTCTTTTTCAAATTGCTTCCAGCTCTACAAAAATTGCTTTTCCCTTTATTTTTTCAATATTTGCAAAGCTTGATATGCCAAAAAAAAGAAACCCAAAGAACCCAAAGCCGTGACTCCTTCTACTATTAAATCGGCTGTCAAAAATTCACCCATAACAGTGTCCTCCTACAATTAATTGCGATTTTTGATGGGGATTGGAAAAATTTAGAAAAACTTATGTTTTTAGTTTTTCCTTGTCTGGTCTATCGATTATAGCAACCGCCAGGACAGTTAAGACATTCTTAATTCCTACCAGCATAGATTGTCAACCCTTCTTTCCCGATCGTCGTAGTCCTGAGCATCCTAGTCTCTAGCGATCGCACTCCTGAGTCTTTAGATTCGCCGGGTTTTTAGACCATTTTCCGATCAAAAATGATATCACAGCTACGAGATAACTAAATCCTTTTTTCTGCTGCTATTTCATCTCAATTAACAGTCGATGTGTCGAACCACTGTAAAATCCGATTCCAGGCCCACCAGCGATCGCGATCGGCAAATTGATGCTGACAACGTTTACTACTGATATACCCGACATGACCACCGTAGGCTGTCAGCACTAATTCTAAGGCTGGATTGTTGGCGCTAATGGCTTGCAACTCAGAGACAAGAATGGGGTCAAACATCGGATCGTCCGCTGCATACAGGATAAAAGTGGGTTTTTTGAGGTGAGGCAAAATGTGTAGAGCGCTGCTAGCGTCATAGTATTCTTCCACAGAGGAGAACCCTAACCGCCCAATAACCAGTTCATGGTCAAATCCCCAAATGCTATTGGCGCGTTCAATGGCCGCCGGATCGATCGCCCCTGGATGTGATGCGGCGATCTGTTTTGCTAGTTTTTTTAACTGTCGCGCGATCGCTTTTTCTAAAAATTTCCCCCACTCATCTTTAACCAGATAAGACAGAGAACGGTTCGAGTCTAAACTGGGACAAATCACCGCCGCGCCTGCTAATTCTGACTCTTCGAGTCCTAAGTCAGGCCCCCAATCTGCGATCGCCTGAGCTGATTTTACAGCCCACAAGGCTAATTGTCCCCCCAAGGAATAACCCGTGAACCAAAAAGGGGCAGGACATCCCATCTCTTTTGCAGCCGCAGCAATCCGAACAAAATCTTCGCCTTCGTATAAACCATCAGAAGTCAGCGTAGGAGAGAGTTGGGCAGTTTTACCGTGAGCTCGCCAGTCAAAGAAAACCAATGCACAGCCTTGGGCATAGGCTTTACGGCCTAGTAGCCTCAGAAACCATTGATTATCGAGATCGCCAGTAATCCCGTAAGTACCAACAATCGTATATCGGGGATTTTCGGGGATGGCAACTATGCCGAAAATCGGGACTCCACAGGCACCAGTAAAGATGTGTTCCCGGTAAGGGGGTTCTGGATCGGAGATCGTCTTTTCCCAATGGCGACTAGCCCTTAATGCGCCGTACAACGTCATTAATAGGCCATTGTTCAGCAGCCAAGGTGGAGTATAGCCAATGCTCATAAGTGGATGTCGAAAATATCTGTCTCGTTGGTGGAATACTTTTACTGGACAGGTTGGTTATTTTAGCGAATAAACCTGGAAAAAGCAATATTTTTTGAGTAAATGCACTCAAAGTCCTCAACTTAGCCCTTTACTATCTCCTGACTTCGACGGCCAGCGAACCGTCAGAATTATAGAATCTTCCTCAGCGAACCAATAATGAGACACACCCGGACACCAAAGAGCATAATCACCTTCACAAGAAAGTAAGACTTCTGACTCTGGAAATTGAATCCGAAATCGCCCTTTAATTAAAATAGAAAGTGTAGTAGCTTCAGTATTTACAGCCCACTGAGTTCTACAATCTCCTGCTTTATGAGTCCCCCATTTTAGCTCTAAGACAGACGTTGAGCGGGGGTCATCATTAGGAGTTATAAAGTGACCCGCAAACCAACCTCCGCGACTTATACCTTCAATACCAGCATTTCCAAAAACAACTTTAGGCGGCATCAGTAAACAATTCTCCGAGCGGGCAATTTATATTATAATATAAACCTGATTTAATTCCTCAAATCAAATGAGCGAGTTTCACTGGCCCACCATCTTAATAATATCTCTAATCGTTATTGGTAGTGGCATCGCCGGAGCTTTAATTCAAAGAGCTATTTCTGCTTTTAAGAAGCGCACGCAAACAATTGGTCGCAGAGTTGATATATTTCCTGCCTTTGAGGATACTGTCGGCGCATTATGCCACAGCACAGACATCAAATTTTCTGACGGAACCACAGAATATAGATACAAAGAATTACATATTGTTCAAATTCAATTGACCAATCAAGGCGACTATAATTATGATGAGTTTAAATTTGGCATCTCTTTATCAGAGGGCAATTTTGCCGTCTATATCGAAGCACAACTACCTAACCGCCACCATCAGGTAGAACAACTTACGCCTGTAACCTTTTCTGAACCTAAATCACAAATTGACTTGCTTTTACCCCCTCTGAATAAAAAAGGCACTTATACGCTGCGTTTGTTGATTTTAGTTCCTGAAGGAAGCAAAGAGCCAGGCGAGATTCAATTTAGCTCACCTCTCGACATTGAATTTGTCCACTTACCTACCGCCACAGAAGTTCTAGAAGAAGCAGTCAGTTCAACGAATATATCCTTTGGCCCTTTCAGCGTATCTTTCCCTAAATAATCATCCCTAAATAATCAATAGTCCCAGATTTGGCGTTGAAATTTAAAACATTTCCACAGCTTTTTTTGTTGTTCTTAAGTCCTGAAATCTCTGCTTTCGTGTCTGCAATTTGAGATTTTAGTACAAATATTTCAGCGGCAAGACTATCAGGACTTACGCAACTGGCATAATTAGTAGGGTGCGTCATACCATCAAACCCTTGCGATCTCGCTTAATCGCTTGGTAGTAGAGCACCCTACAAGCTGATTTAAAAGTGACAAGGGCTTTAGCCCTATATGTAAACCCCACTACTTACCGACGGCCCGAAGATTGACCTTCCACAGTAGCAATTTCGCCAGTTTCCATTATTTGCTTAAAGCGACGCAGATCGTCGCCGATTTGCTGTTTCGGTTCTTCACCAAATAACTTAGCAAAAGCAGCAGTAATTGCACCGCCTGGGGGATTGTATTCAATCACCACTTTTACCTCCGTTCCTTGACCTGTGGAAGCGGGTTGAAAACGCACAAAACCAGAATTGTCAACATCTGCGCCTTCAACTGAGGCCCAAGCAATTAATCGGTTTTCCTGTTCGTTAATAATCTCCGCATCCCATTCGATGCTATTATCCATCGGTGCAGATGCAATCCAGTGGGAACGCTTGTCATCAATTACTGTCACAGATTTAAGGTGCTTCATGAAATGCGGCAAATTTTCAAAGTCCCGCCAAAAACGATAAAGTTCTTCAGGAGATTTATCAATTGTCACCGTCTTTTCAACTTTGATATTATCCATATTTTCTGCTGACTGTGCTACATTTCCTCCACTGACACCGTGATAAGCTAAACCGCCACCTGCGATCGCCACCAAAGCGCCCCTCAAAGAACGTTGAGACAAACCGTAAAGAACCAGCGCCCCACCCCCAATTAACGATGCCCACCGTTCCTTATCGCCGCTATTACTAGCATTTTGTTGGTCTGAAGTTGTTGATTCCATTGCTTTAACTCCTATAAATTAATAACGAAAGATCGCAGCTATTGGTGCTGCTTCGGGGACTTTTTCAGGCGGAACCGCGTAGACAGTACCGCCGTTCAAAATTGTTTGAATAGCCGCAGAATTCAATAAATCTCGATCGCCGACTTGTGCTTCTGAGTGAACTTGCGCCTTACCCGTTTCAGGATTAAAAGTACCCCACTTCTGAACGCCCATCGCCACAAATAATCGATCTACTCTTCCAAAATAAGCAGCCGAAAGAGTTTCATTTAAATCCGCAGAAGTTTTTTGAACTCCGGCAAGTTCCCGATACTGTTCGATCGCCTCTTCCTGTACCTGGGAAAACAAAGGTTCCACAATCGGCAGAGCTTCCGCCTGTAACTCTTCTGCCTTCCAAATTTTAGGGTTTCCCGTCAGCCCTTCAGTAACTAGATGCTGGTAAGTATTTGCTTCTCGGTAAATCGGAAATAAATATTCTACTCCGGCTAGCACTAAAGGAGCTTTTTTGCCGTGTAAATGTTGGTGCACAGCCCGATCGATTATGTGGAAGTATTGCAGAATATCTTCCTGCCTCTTGTCGCGATCGGGACTTCCTTGCCCGTGAAAACTACCGGCGTGGGTGAAAGAATTATTAGTTCCTCCTTTTGAGGTACTAATGCGGTATTGCCCCTCTTTTGCAGTTTCATCATATTGGAGAGCTTCATCAAGGCTCTGAGGCAAGTTTTCTACTTCAACTTCCCTAGCGCTGTAGCGCGTACATTCAATCAGCCGGACTTCATTCTGGCTCAGCGCTAAAATGTAAAAAAGCCCATCACCCGCCACCAGTGGCATTAGCGGCTTAACATGAAAAGCATCGCTAACCACTACTAATTCCTCAAAGTCTATCGGTGATTTATAGTAGCGGAAAAATCCCGGAGCCGCAAAAATTGCTAAGACCTTGCTCTGCTCTTCCCAGAAGTTATCTTGCTCAACTTCTGCTTGGACTGGCTGTAACAATTCCCTAGCTTGTTTTTGCTCCGAGCCATATTCTACTAATTTTTCCTCAGTCTCTCGAAGTAGATTTTTGAAGCGAATAGGATTCTGTGGAATATCTACCCCTTGAGTGACGGGCATATAAATCGATACGCACAATTCTTGGGGCTGTTCCACCAGGATTTTAAGTTCATCTACCGATAATAAGCTCATAATTGAGACTCCTTGCTCCAGTACGTTATCTAGTAGGTTAATTAATAAATCCGCAGAGCGAACTATCTAAATAAATATAAAGATTCCTGTTCAGATAAGTCTCACTTACTTATCTCTTACAGACCTTTTTACTCATTCAGCTCGATGCGGCTACGGAGCCTATTTTAATAAACAATACTTCGGCTACTCAGGCTGTTACTTCTACCTAAAGGAATGAAAAGCTATCGGTTTAATTGTTATTAGGGATACAAAGATTTCCCTTGCCCTGCCCTCACTCTGACTTAAGCTCTGACTTATGATAGAAAGTAAAGTAAGCCTAGTTCTGCTATTGAAATCGCTAATTTATCTTAGCCTGCACGCTGTCCTAGAAGAAGTTAGCAGGGTGCATTAAGCGCACCCTACTTTATAGCGTCTAAAGTCCTTATGAGTTTTCGGCTAAAAAGCCACATCTTCAGTAGCTTTTTTGCTCTCTTGCTAGATAACTTGGCTGTTATTGAGCCCCATAATTACGAGTACCCCCAGGAGATGACCCGCACTCATTGATGCCAAAAATGCAGGGACGCTAATATTATTGAAAAGCTCAGGAAAGGGTAGAGGCATTTTCGGCCCGACGTGGGGATGCCAAATTACACGGCTAAGAACGAACAAGGCCAAGAGATTGCAAATAAACATCACCAAGGGTTTTTGCCAATTACCCAGTGCGCTGTCGCTAACAGCCGATTCTATTACTGCTAGTAAGTTTGAGTTAATCATGATTATTTCTCCTTCCTTACAAAATGAAAAAACTGTAACTAACTATGACCTTTTTGAGACAGTAGGGCTTGCCTAGCTTGGGATCTTTTTTTGGATCTTTTTAAAGAATCTGGCAGTTTTAAGAAATACTAAAACTGCCAGATAGCAAGTAGAATCCATGATTAGCTAGCCAGAGGCAGATTGGGAAGGAAGTGTAGGACATCGCGCAGCACGCTATATCCAGCCAGATCCCACAGCAGATAAGCTAGGAAACCAATCATGGCTAAGCGACCGTTCCAAAGCTCTGCTTGGGGAGTAAAGCCAAATAAGAAAGCATTGCGATCTTTCTCGTTGTACGCATTAGCAACTTTGGGTATATAGCTAGGAGGTGTTTCCATGGTTTACATTCCTTTACATTCATTACTTTTACATAGTAGCCACCTAATTCCTGGACGGCTATCTGCCTTTAGGCTCAAAATCTACACAATTCTAAAGGATGATTTTAAAGATATATTTATGGTGATGATTTATACAGTAGGCATAACTATATGTGCTATTTGCAAAAAAGTAGTAAAATGTTATAAATAAACTTGAGATCGCGCTATCCGACAATTTTTTATTAAAATATTAACTAGACTTAGGCATTGATTAAGGTAACGCCGTCTGTGTGGGAGTAAAGGAACCACCCTTTTTGGCGGTTAAGGCAAGAGATTTGCCTAAGTCATACTTTAAAATAAACTCGATTCTCAGAGGAAAGACCTATCGACACTATCTACGGCAACCTCCAAGGTTTAAAGAAAAGCCAACTCAAACAACTTGAAAAGCTTTACCACCAGAGACTTCCGGGCGATCGCCTCGCGACACCGGAATTTGCTCAACGTGCTGCTGCCATCAGCACAGAAATTGACCAGCCCGTTTGTGCCTACGTCAACCGCCGGGGACAGGTGATTCGCGTTGGTGTGGGTACGCCTCGCCAAACCCAAATCCCGCCCTTAGAATTGCCCCGCTATGGTCAAGGTCGTCTCAGCGGTATTCGCTGCATCGCTACCCACCTGAAACCGGAACCGCCTGGTGAAGCTGCACTTACCGCAATGGCGATCCAACGCCTAGATGCTTTGGTTTGGCTAACGCTTACTGGTGGAGGCTTTCAGCGTCGAGGGGGCGGCGGTGCTGGTTACATCAAAGAAACCTATCTAGCCCACCTAACGCCTGAAGGGGAGGGCAGTGGGGGAGTAGGGGATCTCAAGAGCAGGGGATCTCAAGAGCAGGGGGGCGCGGGAGATATTGAGCCTGAAATTAAGACTCAAAATTTCTTTTGGAGTATGTCAGCGCCTTTAAGCTTGGATGTTCTAGCTGAACTTGACTTTCAGGAGTGGGTAGAAGCGATCGAAGCTGAGTTTGAGCGGGAGTTCGTCGCTAAGCAGGTCGATGTAGACCAGGATAAGGTGTTGGTGGTGGGGATGATGACTCAGGATATGACCCCGCAACAATTTGAGGACGGACTGCTAGAATTGACTAGCTTGGTTGGTACGGCGGGGGGTCAGGTGTTGCAAACGGTGAAGCAAAAGCGATCGCGCCCCCATCCTCAGACGGTCGTAGGCGAAGGAAAAGTCGAAGAAATCGCTCTGAGCGCTCAGACAGTCGGCGCTAACTTAATAGTATTCGATCGCGACCTTTCTCCGGCACAAGTACGGAATCTAGAAACCAAAATCGGTATCCGGGTTGTCGATCGCACGGAGGTAATTTTAGATATTTTTGCCCAGAGAGCTCAATCTGGCGCTGGTAAATTACAGGTAGAACTCGCTCAGCTAGAATACAATTTACCGCGACTTACGGGTAGAGGTCAGGCGATGTCTAGGCTAGGAGGTGGGATCGGTACTAGAGGGCCCGGCGAAACGAAACTGGAAACAGAACGACGGGCGATCGCTAAACGCATCTCTCGCTTGCAACAAGAAGTTAATCAACTACAAGCTCATCGTTCGCGGATGCGCCAGCAACGGCAACACAGAGAAGTACCCTCAATTGCGATCGTTGGTTATACCAATGCCGGTAAATCGACGCTGCTCAATGTACTTACTAATGCAGAAGTTTACACCGCTGACCAATTATTTGCAACGCTTGACCCCACCACGCGGCGGTTAGTGATTGCCGATGCCGTTACAGAAGAATCCCTGTCAATCGTACTTACGGATACGGTGGGATTTATCCACGAACTACCCCCCGCTTTGATCGACGCATTCCGCGCCACTCTAGAAGAAGTCACAGATGCCGACGCTCTACTGCACGTAGTGGATCTCTCTCATCCAGCTTGGCATAGTCAAATTCGCTCTGTGATGACGATTTTGACTGAAATGCCCGTCACTCCGGGGCCCGCCTTGGTTGCTTTCAACAAAATCGATCGCGTAGACGGGGACACTCTGCGGCAAGCTCAGGAGGAATTTCCCCAAGCCGTGTTTATATCCGCCGCTAAGGCTCTAGGACTGGAAACTCTGCGTCAGAGACTAGCTCAGTTAATTTATTACGTAGCCTACCCTCGGTAAATACGTATAAATTTAATCGTGGGGTCATTGACAGGATCAAACTTACGTATATATACTGAGGACAGGTGTCTGCAAAAGATGAGAGGATCGGGTAGGGCATCTTCAATTCGATCTGAACTACAACTTGGCGGCATTAATTTCAGGTAAGCCATGTATAATTGATTATGAGGAGGGTTGTGTGAAAATATATCCCTGGGTGGGCTGCTAGCAGCGAGAGATTGTTAGAATAGAGGTTGAGGACTGCCAGGGGAAAGCAAAGATGATGAGGGTATGCAGGGGACAGCGGAAACCGAAAAATTAGTTTCACCTTTCTTGTCCGCGATCGCAAACACACAGTGCTGTGACAGCCCTTATCAATTGGAAAACAACTTTGTTGCATTGTATTTATTGTTATCCTATTGCAACTGTTTAATTAACTAATTATGTCTACGCTACTGGCAAAACTAACTTTTGGACTCACTGCCGCAGTGGCAGTCGGGTTCTACTACCTAGCCGCAGCCCCTCCGGCTGTAGCGCAGCTTAATATTTGTGGGCCTGGCAACTATTCAGATGCCTGTGCATCGGATAGCAAAACCAGCTCTACGTCCACTAGCACCATCACGGATGTTTATACAACTCAAACATTGACCCAAGAACCAACAACTTCCGTTCCCGAACCAAGCACGGCGATCGCATTGCTGATGACAAGTGCAGGTATAATTTACTCTGCGAAAAAGCGAAAGCAGCTAGATCGAGACCACTAGACAGTAACGTTTTACCTCTAAAGCGGGACTGTCTATTTCACAGCGGCGAATTTTATAGATAGTTTTTACGCCCAAATTAAACAAAATAATCTTAAAAATAAAGTTATACCTACCTCGTAAGTAGTAAGTCTACATTAATTTCATATTCCCCTGGTTAAGATTAAAATTAAGAAATATTGCTAATGTTTGAGAAACTTATGACTCCTAAAGTTGAAATTTACACTTGGAGAACCTGCCCCTTTTGCATTCGAGCCAAGTCACTGCTAAAGCAAAAAGGGATAGATTTTATCGAGTATAGCATTGACGGAGACGAAGCGGCGCGGAGTCAGATGGCCAAGCGGGCACAGGGAAGAAAATCCCTACCTCAAATTTTCATCAACGACCACCATATAGGCGGCTGTGACGACATCCACGCCCTTGAAGCTCAGGGTAAGCTAGATCCCCTCTTAGTATAAGAGAACTGGCTAATAGCTAACCAATTAATTGTAGGATGGGTGGAGCTGACGCTCTACCCATCCTACAATTAAAAATTAAAAATTAAAAATTAAAAATTCAGCAACTTCTAATATTCACTTTCGCTACCTAACTTACATTTCTCAGAGTGTTAATTGTTAATCGAGTAGAGTTGGGTAATGCTTACAGTTTACCCATCCTACATAATTGTGACCAATTAGCAATTAGCAATTAGCAATTACCAATTACCAATTACCAATTACCACCAACCACTAACAACATCAATGAAATTTGCATTCATCATCGATCCTATCCAACGGCTAATTCCAGGCCACGATACCAGTGTGGCACTGATGGAGGCAGCACAAGAACTCGGACACGAAGTCTGGGTGACTCAAGCAGAAAATTTAAGCGTAATTGGTGGCAAAGCTTGGGGCCTGCTGAGCCGTGTAGCCCTAACACCAGTACAATTAGTAGAAGGGCATTGGGTAGCGGCTGAAGTTTGGTACCAACTAGAAAAGCCTACTTTGCAACCCCTTGAGGAGATGGATGCAGTGTTTATGCGGACAGATCCGCCGGTAAACATTCCTTACCTTTACGCTACTTATATTCTCGACTGTATCGATCCAGAAAAAACTCTGGTAATTAATTCCCCTAAAGGGCTAAGAAGTGCCAATGAAAAGATGTATGCTTTGCAGTTTGTAGAGGCAATACCAGAAACAATTGTCAGTCAAAATAAACAAGTAATTCGGCAATTCGTTGAGAAAAAAGGGGCAGCAGTGCTGAAGCCTTTAGGCGGTAAAGCAGGTGAGGGAATCTTATTTATGGAGGGACGCGATCGCAACTTTAACTCTTTGATTGAAATTAGCACTCAACAGGGACAAGTGCCCGTGATGGTTCAGACTTATTTGCCAGAGGCAAAAGAAGGAGATAAGCGAATTATTTTGATGAACGGTGAACCTATTGGTGCTATAAATCGTATTCCCACTGGCAACGAATTTCGCGGGAATATGGCAGTGGGTGGTAGAGTTGCTAAGACAGAAATTACTGAGCGAGAATATCAAATCTGCACTCAGTTAGCACCAGTTTTACAAAAAGATGGTTTATATTTTGTAGGAATTGATGTGATTGGCGGTTATCTTACAGAAATCAATGTCACCAGTCCTACTGGTCTGCGGGAAATTGATTTATTAGATAATGTTTGTCTGGGCAAAAAGGTCGTTAAATGGGTAGAGAAGACTAAAGCAGAACTTACGCAAAAGTATCCCTAACGCCGCC
>NZ_JAQMUA010000238.1:0-7355 GCF_028330895.1 Kamptonema animale CS-326
GTTAACCTTCAGGGAACCGCCATGTTTTTCCTCAACAATTTGACGCGCGATCGCGAGTCCTAACCCTGTCCCTTTTCCTACTCCCTTAGTCGTAAATAAATGGTCAAAAATTTTAGATTGCACCTCGGCACTCACACCAATCCCATTATCTTTAATCCCAATTATTACCTGTTTCTGGTCTGCTGATAACTCAGTTACAACTATAATTTGATTGGCAATCTCTGCATAGCCCTTGGTTTGAGTCTTCTAGGGCATCAATTGCATTACTCAACAAATTCATGAATACTTGATTCAACTGTCCGGCATAGCATTCAATTTTGGGTAAATTCCCATAGTTTTTTATTACAATACTTCGGACAGTTTTTAAATAGGGAAGCGATGCCTACGGCAAGCTTCACTAACGCAACACAGCACAGAAGCCAAAAAAGTGAGTGGAATCTGAAGCCAAACAAAACAGGAAAAAAGGCACTCTTTTAAGTTAAGCTAAAAAAATCTACAAGCTTAAGAGATTGCCTTATGAATATTAGAGTCGGTAGTATTCAGCCCTAGATGCAATTTCGACGACACAATCAACATCATCGGTAGGTCGAATGTCGGGGGCCGCAGCTTCATCCAGGTAAAGCGATATGGTTGCCCCTCAATAGAAGACGAGGGTAGTGGGTACCGTCGAGAGTACCCTGGCAACTGTTTCTAGCATCAATATTTGCGGGTTCATAGGGTAACGAGCCTGTTTTCAAGTTCGCTAACCGCCAAACGCTGTTCCCGCACTCGACCTACTCTCAGCGCATCAATCAGGCTAAGCAAAGCGTAAAGTTCTGGATCGTTTTTAGCCGCTTGGGGGACTGAACGGTACAAAGGCGCGATCGCCTGCCCTCTGAGGCGTTTGAGTAGCAACTGTGCGAAAAGTGCCGTTAAGACACCGTGCCAAAACGGGTAAATTGTACGCTAAGGCTGAAACCTTACTGCCTGTGTTGGGGTTATTGGGGTTATTGGGTTTTGGTAAGTGCGATCACGCAAAACCCCTAAGCCGAGATACGGGCAAAATAGGACATGACGTAAAGTTTTGTAAAAAAACGCTTTAAACCATGACTACGCAAGCACTTCAGCCGATTCGTACAAATTCCCCGTTTGGGCACGGTGATGACTTATAAAGCTAAAAACAAGGCTGGGTAAGGCTTTGACTGGTTATCTTGCACTTTTTTGCACGGATCTCGGCTCAATGCCGTTTACTATTGCAGGTAGTTACAGTTAAAGCTGCCTAAAAAATTCCCGCCTCGGAACTCGCTTTTTGCAGCTATTTTTGTCAATGTCTCGAAACAAGGGCGGTAGCCGTTTCAATGCAGTAGTTGCAGTTCAGTTGTCTGGTTAAATGGAATGGCGTGCTACTGTGGTTAATAACTAATCCACTTCAATCGAATGGCGTGCTACTGTTGTTAACAACTAATCCAGTTCAATTTCTTGAATGCGTTGTTTTTGGTGTTGGCTATTTTGTTTATAAGTTAGCTGTTCTCGCTCAATTATCTGTTTTTGCTCAATTAATTGTATCCAGATATCATTCCAACTTGACTGGGGATTGGCAATTTCTGCATTCGGAAGCAGCGCGAGTACATTTTGAGCAAGTAGAGAATCTTCTGCTATTGCTATAATAACGGTATCGAGTTCTTGTAAGAATTGTCTAGGCAGTTGTGAAGCTCGTTCAATTCCTATGTAAATTGTGGGTGGTACAGTTGCAAAGTTATTCTGGTTGTTTTCCCGTTCAATAAGTAGAATTGAAAGGGTTTCAATTGGATTACAGGCAATCACTGCTCGCTCAATTTCTCCGGTAGTAGTTAGCCAGAAAGTAGCTTCAGATGGCAGAGTATGGGTTGTAGTAAAGTTGCCGATTTCATCCAGAACAAAAGCTTCACAGGTTTCTCCGTATAGTGTCTGCTTGGTAAAGACAGCTTTTGCTTCGCTATCGGCATATAGCCAAGAATGAGAGTGCAATAAATCGAGCAATTCTAAAGGCAAACTGTACTCTTTGGCTAGATGTGAGCGCACTCTTGTCCACTGAATTTCATTACTTTCTGGCAACAGTGAGAGTTGTAATTCTAATTCATTTGCTGTTGCAGGAGTTACTGGTGCGGTTGCTATTACCTCAGATTGTAACGACTCTAACTCAATTGTTTGAGCTTCACCCCCAGCACTTGCTAAGTGTTGTGGCTGCATTAAAGCTTCAATTAGGGCGTTATCTCGCCCTTGATCATAGCTAACGCCTCGCTGCTTCTGCAATCCTGAAAAAGTGTAAGCTTTACCTAATTGACTACCGCTAAAAGCAACTCCATCTAATTTGTAAGAAATGCCTTTACTCAACCCAGTTCGAGTTAGTCTAACTTGCACCTCTACACCTTGTTGCTGCAACCCTTCAACTAATTCTGGCATAGTTGGCTTGTCTTGAGTAACTTCATCAATTAGGTCTTGCAATTGCACTCTGACACTCTTATTTCCCTTGCTTTGTAAGTACCTGTGTTCTCCTGTAGTCGGAGCTCGCTTATCTAAATCCCAACTAGGTGCAACAGTTTCTAAATTGTAGTCTCGTTCAAGCTGGCGAATTACTTCTTGGCTTTTGTAGTAATCCCAGCTATCGTCAACGACACTTCCATCTAGGCGGATGCGACTGGCGACGATGTGAATGTGGTCATGGTCTGTATCGCTGTGCTTGACAACTGCATACTGGTTGTTGTCAAATTCCATTGCTTTCATGTAGTCGGCTGCGATTGCTAGCCAACGCTGGTCATTTTCAACAGAATCTTCTAGTTTCTGAGTGCTTGCGAGAGATAAAGTGGCGTGAAATACTGCTACTTTCAGGTTAGGTCTTAGTTGTCTGGCAATGGCAAATTCAGCAGCAAGTTCTTCAGGTGTTTGTCCACACATAGTACCACCAATTAAGTAAGCGCCTTTTTTGCCAAGTACATAGTTTAGACAGCCTCTCCAGCCTGTACCTTTGATTTGTTTGCCAATCATAACCGTTTCGCAGTAAGTTTATTACATTGATTGCTCAGGCTGGTCAAGAATTAGCGGACTGTAGAATTGGTGAGGTTGGCAACTATTGTTTTAATTGCAGTTTGGTTTTCTCGAATAAGTTGCTGTACATTTTCTAATAGTCCTCTATTGACAATAACGGGTTTTCCTAATACCACAGCACTATTGCAAGCTTTAGCAATCTGATTAATATTGTTTCCGGCAACTCTAAGTTGGGCATTAATTTGGCATAAAACTTGATAGGCTTTCAAGTCAAATACAGCTAGAGGGCGTGGCATGGCTCTTTTCAAAGCTGCACGACGCATGAAGTCGCTCATACTCAAATTTACTTGGTTCGCTAGTGTTTGAATTTGGCTATAATCCGAGTCTGTTAGGCGAATGTGGATATGGTTTGATAGCCGTTCTCTAGGTCTTACTTTCAGTAAAGTTTTCATAGCTTTTAATCAGTAAAAATCTATTGTCAAGATACAAGTTAATAACTGTAATCGACAAGCGCTATTCAGGTGATTTTATCTCCCCCAATTGGAGAGGGCTATTTAGAGAGTTTATTAAGGTACAGACTGACCTTGATTTTCTTTATTTGTATAAAATAGTTGGTTTAGGTGCGATCGCACTTGAATAAGTGATGAGCTTGTTGAATTGTAGGTGGATCGATCCCCTGAATGAGACTGTCGCTATCGCGATCGCACTTGAATAAGTGATGAGCTTGTTGAATAGCTTTTGAAGCATTTTCTCCCTCTAATTTCTTATGGCTGTATAATATTCCGCTTAAATCGTAGTACAAACAGTTACAGTTGTCATTAAAGCTTAAAAAAGTATTAAACCCTCCGTTGCGGTTAGGCTTCCGCAAAAGGAGGGTGCATTATTTCTCTTTCTGCACTTAAAAGTCAGATTTGTGATCACAAAAACATTGCTTGCTACCTCTCATCTCTGCTTTTTTCCTTGGTTTCCCAGCTTGCATAAATTTGAGTTTTTGTGAGTTTTTGTGAGTTTTTTGCTGCAAATACTGCCTCGACTTCAGCTAATAATTCAAGATGAGCTTGCATGGTTTTACTCATGAAAACTCACAAAAATTCAAATTTATGCAAATTTATGCAAAAAAAATCATGAAAACTCAGTCTCAAAAAGTTAATTTTGAGGTTTTTTACCGTTCCGGTACACTTAATATCAATTTAACAATTTAACAGCAAACTCTGCACTCCCAATTCAAGGAATAAGCTTGTAACTCGTGTCATTTAGAGCAAGCTGTACTTTCACAATTGAGCAAGTCGAACTAATTGAATAGGTGCGATTCGTTGAAACGCAAATCACGGTAAAAGCCCGTACATAGCGTTTCCAGTCACAAGGCTGAACTTTCGGTCTGATAAGGGTGTAAGTCCCTTCTGCCAGACTCAGGTATGACTCCCTATCTGTCCACACCGACTAAGCTCGATTCTTGGAGAGTGAAGCTGGGAACAGGACGCAATCAGACATCTAATGTGAGGTGACACTGGCGTTAACGGGGAGTTCCGATGGTGAAAACAGAGCCTAGAAAAGTAACTTAATTAGGAGCGGGACACAGACTATAGACCCCCGACTCTACTGGAGTTTATACCCGCCGAATCTCTATTCAATATCGGCAAGAGTCTAGGGTATCCAGTAGTTAAATTGGCTCCACCTAAAGGAACAATCAATCTAACCGAGGGAACGAAGAAAAACGAGCTGAGGGTCAAGGGGAAGTCGAACCCTTTTGTAGGCTAGACGAGCAGCGGAACCCCCTTAGTTCGGGTAGGACAGACCGTAATTGGTCTGAGGTATTCAGAGTACACAAACTAGAGCAGAGCATGATTAGCCACAACAGTAATGTTAGTGAATCTTGGAAGACGTTACCTTGGAAGAAATTCCGTCGTAATTTATTCCGCCTACAAAAGCGAGTGTATAAAGCGATTCAGGTTGGAGACAAGCAGAAAGCGAAGTCCCTTCAAAAGCTAATTCTGAAATCTCGGGCTGCAAGAATGTTGGCGATACGTCAAGTAACTCAACTAAACGCTGGCAAAAAGACTGCGGGAATCGATAAAAAAGCCTTACTCACATTTGAGGAAAGGTTTGCACTGGGCGAAGAACTCAGAGCCAAAAGTAACAACTGGAAACATCAGAAGTTGCGTTCAATACCAATCCCAAAAAAGGATGGGAGTATCCGCCTCCTTAAGATACCTACTATCGCCGATAGAGCGTGGCAATGCCTCGCAAAATACGCGCTAGAGCCAGCGCACGAAGCAACTTTCCACGCCCGGAGTTATGGATTTAGAACAGGAGTGCGATTCGTTGGGTAGAAACTAACCCTGAAATGGGTAGAGGATTACCCGCAAGCTACACAAGAACCTTCTCCCAAAGGGAGAGGCTTCGCCAAGACAATTTGATAGTCATGTGGGTGAGGTAAGTATCCTAGAAAACTAAGTCCCACCCTCCAGGTGCAGGAGTGAAAGCACACAGAGCGCAGTCAAGAATTGCGTCCCCCAGGGTAGCGACTAGCCATCAATCCTTGAAGCGGGGGTGAAAGGTGTTAAATACTGGAAGCCTAATCCGGTATACATCAAGCAAGAGTTCATGAGTAGGAATACGAAGGTATGTTTGAACCATCGTCAGAAATAACCAGCGCAATCAGGCTGAAACGCTGGGAGTCCCAAAAGGGCAAGGATAATGGGGAGTTGGCAAGGTCCTGGGTGTCCAACAAGCACTTCCTCTAAACCCGGTGGATAGTACCGCTCTAAAAACTCAAACAATGACTATCAGAAACGAAGTAACCTCTCGTCTGTTCTCAATCTTCAATGATTGAGTAGGTGCTAACTAATACGAAGAGTAGGCAAGATTGATTCAAAAGCAAAACGCCTCACTGTAATGGTGAGGATAGGCAGACAGAATCACGGTGATTTGGAAGATGAAGTTTCCAGTAGCAGTAAATATGTCTAATACGAGTTTAAAGACTACGGGGGAATGGCGTTCTATTAACTGGCGAAAGCTAGAACGTAGAGTGTATAAGCTGCAACAGAGAATTTATCAAGCCTCGATTCGTGGCGATGTAAAAACATATCGCAGACTTCAAAAAACGCTGATGAATTCTTGGTCAGCAAGAGCGTTAGCGGTTCGTAGAGTTACCCAGGATAATTGCGGCAAAAAGACGGCAGGTGTAGACGGTGTTAAATCACTGACTCCTAATCTCCGTCTTGCCTTAATAAATCAAATAAAACTGGGTTCTAAGGTCAGCCCGACTAGGCGTGTATGGATTCCCAAGCCTGGACGTGATGAGAAGCGACCTTTAGGAATACCTACAATGGATGACCGCGCCTTGCAAACGCTTGTCAAACTGGCATTAGAACCAGAATGGGAAGCGCGATTTGAACCAAACTCATACGGGTTCAGAGCCGGAAGGTCATGTCATGATGCAATCGAAGCAATCTTTAACTCCATCAGGTATAAACAAAAATTTGTACTTGATGCCGACATATCAAAGTGTTTCGACTGTATCGACCATAAAGCACTGCTTTTAAAACTGAATACATCTCCCACCATTCGCCGTCAAATTCGTGCATGGTTAAAAGCGGGGGTGATGGATGGTAAGCAGTTGTTTGCTACATCTGAGGGAACGCCACAAGGCGGGTGCCTTTCACCGCTTTTGGCAAACATAGCCCTCCACGGGATGGAAAACCGGATAAAAAGCGCCTTTCCTAGTGGCACAATTGTCAAGAAAGGTCAATACGCTGGCTATCAGCCAGGAGCTACTTTAATCAGGTACGCCGATGACTTCGTGATTCTCCATGAAGACATAACCGTTGTTCAAAGATGCCGGGAAATAATCTCGGAATGGTTAATGGGCATAGGCTTGGAATTAAAACCCAGTAAAACTCGGCTGACGCACACTCTTTCAATTTTTGTTGAGGAAAAGCCAGGATTCAACTTCCTTGGATTTAATATACGTCAGTTCCCCAAAGGGAAACACCATACAGGTAAAAATACGAAAGGGGAATTACTCGGTTTTAAGACCATCATTACCCCAAGTCAGGAAAAAGTGAGGGCACATTATGACCGTCTGTCGGATGTAATTGACTCCCATAAGTCAGCACCGCAAGCGGCGCTAATTAAGCGACTAAACCCTATCATTAGGGGTTGGGCTAACTACTATTCGACTGTCATAAGTAAGGAAATCTACGCTCAGTTAGATGACCTAGTGTATCAAAAGCTTGTCTCTTGGGCAAAATTCCGCCACCCGAAGAAATCAAAGGGATGGGTGTCAAAGAAATATTGGCATTCCATAGGCGATGATAACTGGGTATTTGCAACCACTGAAGTTGGGAAAA
>NZ_JAQMUA010000239.1:0-10058 GCF_028330895.1 Kamptonema animale CS-326
CTGTAGTCCTGATGGCGCGATCGAACTTTCATTGAAGTGTTGGTAATTGGTAATTGGTAATTGGTAATTGGTAATTGGTAATTGCTAATGGCTAATTGGTAATTGGTAATGGCTAATGGCTAATGGCTAATGGCTAATGGCTAATGGCTAATGGCTAATGGCTCACAACAAAAAGCCCGGTTTCTGCAAGAAACCGGGCTAAAATATTAGCTTAAAACCCCAGAGAAACTCCACTCAATCAGAATTTATCTGCGGTAAAAATTCCTTACAACTGCTTCACTTCAGACACCAACTTGGCAACTACATCCTTAGCGCCACCAAACAGCATCATCGTTTTATCCTTGTAGAAAAGCTCATTATCTACACCAGAAAAACCAGCATTCATCCCGCGCTTAATTACGATTGTATGCTTTGCCCTTTCTACTTCTAGAATTGGCATTCCATAAATCGGACTAGCTGTATCGTGACGGGCCGCTGGATTTACTACATCATTTGCCCCAATTACTAGAGCTACATCAGTCTCATCAAACAAAGGATTGATATCATCCATATCGTACAATTGCGGATAAGGCACGTTCGCTTCTGCTAATAGTACGTTCATGTGTCCCGGCATCCTTCCGGCTACTGGATGAATCGCATATTTTACGTCAACGCCAAGGCCTTCCAATTGATCGGCCAATTCGCGGACAGCGTGCTGTGCTTGGGCTACGGCCATCCCATAACCAGGAATGATCACGACCGATCGCGCATAACCTAACATCATGGCGCTTTCTTCCATGTCTATGCTGCGAACAGTCTTGTCGATCGCACCACCAGCAGCAGCAGTCGTCGCCCCGCCACCGCTACTACCAAAGGCACTAAACAAAACGCTTGCCAAAGAACGGTTCATCGCCTTACACATAATCTGTGTGAGGATGATCCCCGAAGCGCCTACAAGTGCCCCCGCGATGATTAGCATATTGTTCATCAAGATGAACCCAGCCACACTCGCCGCAATCCCCGAATAGGAGTTTAGCAGCGAGATCACCACAGGCATATCGCCGCCGCCAATGGGCAAGACGAACATGATGCCGAGTACGTTGGAGATCAGGACTAAACCCAGGAATACTGCGAAATTTTCGGGATCGAAGACTAAATAAGCGCTACCGGCTAACAGCGCGATCGCCAATGCAGCATTTACTGGTTGCTGAAAGGGAAAGGTAATCGGCGCACCGGGAAGCAATTCTTGCAATTTACCAAAAGCCAATAAGCTACCAGTAAAGGTGATCCCGCCAATCAACACGCCCAAAACGATCGTGATTGTAGTATCAGGAGTGGGAGATTCTGGGATGCTGAGGTAGCGCCAAAATTCGCCGACGGCAACTAAGGCAGAAGCCGCACCACCAAAGCCATTGAGCAAACCTACCATCTGCGGCATATCTGTCATTGCCACAGTTTTCGCCATGATCGTTCCCAAAATGGAACCAGCGATGATACCGACGACAATTAGTTCGTAGCTGATAACTTGGCGTTCCAGCAATGTACCAACGATCGCGATCGCCATCCCAATCGCAGCTAAAACATTACCTTGACGCGCCGTTGCTGGCGATCCCAATTGTTTCAAACCAATGATGAATAATGACGCAGCTACTAAATAGCTTAACTGAATGCCACTAGGCAGAAAATCGCTCATAAGTCCTCAAAGAGAGTAGAAATCGTGAGGTTAACAAAAGAATCCCATTTCCAAAGGGTGGAAAGCCTTAAGCTTTCACCTCTTTTTTCTTGAACATTTGCAACATCCGATCTGTCACCAAGAAACCGCCGACGACGTTAATCGTTGCCAATGCGATCGCGATCGTCCCTAAAATCGAAGTAACGCTAAGATTTCCTTGGCCTGAAATCAAAATTGCCCCCAAAACCGCGATCCCAGAAATCGCATTAGAACCAGACATTAAGGGTGTGTGCAGCGTTGGTGGAACTTTGTTAATTACTTCAAATCCCACGAAGGACGCTAAAACAAACACTACTAAACCCGCGATCAATCCTGATGCCATAATTTTTGTTATTGGTAATTGCTCATTGCTCATTGCTCATTGCTCATTGCTAGTTAGCAGTTATGAGTTGTAATAATTGAATTTTTAACTCAACAATTAAAACTCTTTCTTACCATTAGCCATTAGCCATTAGCCATTAGCTAACTGCTGATGGTTGAGCGTTGATTCCTAAAGCTTCGCGTACCCGCTGATTGCGGATTTCACCACTGTGGGCAACGCAAGCTCCAGTGATGATGTCATCTTCAAAATTCAAATTCAGGGCTTTATCTTTGACCATTAACTGAAGTAAAGCCGAAATGTTTTTCGAGTAAGTTTCGCTAGCGTGTACTGGCATTGATGACGGCAAATTAATCGGGCCGATCACCGTCACACCGTTCCACAGCACATCTTTACCAGGCTCAGTACATTCGCAGTTTCCACCTTGCTCAGCAGCTAGGTCAACAATCACCGATCCCGGCTTCATTTGAGCTACCATTTCTCTGGTAACAAGCACGGGCGCTTTCCGGCCTGGAACTTGAGCGGTAGTAATTACTGCGTCTGATGCGCCGACGTGCTGGGTGAGCACTTCGCGGGTGTATTGCTTGGAGGCCTCGGACAGTTCCTTGGCGTAGCCGCCAGCGGCGACTGTTTCTTCTTTTAGTTCGACATCAATAAATTTAGCGCCCAAGCTTTGCACTTGTTCTTTGACATCGGGCCGGATGTCGAAGGCTTCTACTACTGCGCCTAAGCGGCGTGCTGTTGCGATCGCCTGTAAGCCAGCTACGCCTGCACCCATTACCAGCACCTTCGCGGGGCGAATTGTACCCGCTGCGGTGGTCAACATCGGAAAATATTTGGGCAAAGTCGCGGCCGCGATCAGCACTGCTTTATAGCCAGCAACGTTAGCTTGAGATGACAGCGCATCCATGCTTTGAGCGCGGCTGGTGCGGGGGATCATTTCCATGCTGAAGGCCGTTACTTGGCGTTCGGCTAAACGTTGCACTAAACCGGGGTTTCCCAAGGGGTTCAGAAATCCGATAAATACTGACCCTTCCCGCAACTGATGAATTTCTGACTCTTGCAGTGCGCCAATTTTCAGCACTACATCCGCCTCGCCCCACAGCGCGGCGGTATCGGCTACAATCTTTGCTCCTACTGCTTCGTAAGCAATATCGGAGAAGAAGGATTGCTCGCCTGCACCGGCCTCAACCAACACTTCAATGCCCTGTTTTACTAACTTGGCTACAGCGTCGGGTATTAAGGCTACTCGGCGCTCGCCGGCCTCGACTTCTTTCGCGATCGCTACTTTCATAAACTCTCCTTAAATTTTAGTTGGAATTCTGGGATTGCCACTTAACAGGATCTGGCTTGCCCTTTCAAGCTTGGGTCTGATGCGCCAGAGCATATTGCGCTAGGGGGCCCTATCCTGAGAGCAATAAAGCCACTCGCGCATCCTGGCCTGGAGTGCGATTTCCACTCTGAGACCGGACGACTCCAGCGCCAGCGGCAAATAATGGGGTGTTATGTTCAAACTTCCAGCGCAATAAACTTCTCATTGTTGATGGTAACGGCGATTCCTCCAAATCTAGCCAGTTCTTTAACTTGTCTTATACATTTAATCCGGTTAAAGTGCTGGGTCTGTGGGTTGCGATCCTATATCAATCCGCTACCTAATTCTGTAACTTTAATGTCAAACAGGGTACTACAGAGTCAGGATTAGCAACTGGGAAAGGAGACCTTGACAAAATGCAACTATAGCTGATGGGCTAAGGATTAGCCATAGCAATTAGTCATTGGTCTTTAGCCGTTACTAACTACCAATTATTCTGATTCTAATGCCACTTAAAATCACTATATAACTATCTATTTAATTAGATAGGTGGCAGTAGGTGGCTGAGGGTATCAGTGGAAAAAGGTTAGCCTACGAGGAATTTATGGCTATCTGATAAGGTTAATAATAGCCATAAATTCCGTAATTAAGATATCATTTATGACCGAAAATCAGATCGAAAAAACCATCATCTAGGTCATAACCAAACATCTGCGACATCGACATCAACTTGGATTTACCCGCAATTCCCTGTTGATTTAACCAATCCGTTAGCACAAAAATTTTGTGCATCAAAAAGATCTCTAAAGCTTCCGGGTTATACTGAATCCCCTCCTTTTTATGAAACTGATGTGGCACTAGCATTGCTGCATATCGAGCTAATTCTCCCCCTTTCCAATCTAACAAAAATGGTAGCCAAGGATAGGAAGCGTCTAACCGGATAAACCACAACCTTACTTCCGGAATCTCGGAAAGTTCTCGCGGATCTAGAGGATCGCGAGGATAGTCGATTTCAAACTTTAACTGTTGTTCGCTAGCTGCGATCGCGCCCTCTTCCAACCACTTTTCAATCACCGTCTGAACCGATGACAGATCTAAATTATTTATACACTCAGAATTTAGCGAAATCACAATAGTCATAAAATCTCAACCTAATCGATCTTAGTTATTAGCTATCATACCAGTAATTAGCAAAAGTTGAGTTTACAAATCATTTAAAAGTGCTATAGACCTACTTAGGCACTACCCCTCGCTAATTACCTCTCTCCCTGGTATAACCCACTAGCGGATCGTCGCTGGCAATTTAATAGTAAAAATAGAGCCCTTTCCCAATTTACTTTCAACCCGAATATCTCCCCCCATCATCTGGCAAAATTTCTTAGTTATAGCAAGTCCTAAACCACTACCGTCATATCGCCGCGTTGCAGACTCATCTGCCTGAGTAAAAGCTTGAAAAACTTTCCCAATTTGCTCAGGACTCATCCCAATTCCAGTATCGCTGATTTTGAAAATAACCCATTCTTCCCCAGACATAATTTCCGATTCTTCTTGGTGATTATTGCGATGTCTGTATACATCTAAATTAACGTAGCCGCCTTCAGTAAATTTGCTGGCATTACTTAACAAACTAAACAAACATTGGTGAGTTTTGATGACATCACCATACATAGTTCCAATATCTTCGGGGCAGTTAACGGTTAAAATATTAGCCCTTTTTTCAGCCAAAGGTTGAAGAGTATTTACTACATCATTAACTATAGTCTCAATATTAAATAATTCTAAATCTAGCTGTATCTGACCCGATTCTATATTCGACACATTCAAAATATTATTAACAAGTAATAACAAATGTTTCCCCGCACTATTTATTTTTTGTAAATCGGGGATAAAATTATCAAACTCGATATCTAAAAATTCTTCAGCCAACATATCACTGTAACCGATAATCGCATTTAAAGGAGTGCGGAGTTCGTGGCTCATATTGGCTAAAAACAAGCTTTTAGCTTTGCTTGCCTCTTCAGCTTCAGTCCGAGCTTTTTGCGCTTCTTCATTTTTGGATTGCAAGTTAGTGAATAATGCTTGTAACTCCCAAGCCATCTGATTAAAAGCCTTAGCTAAAATTCCCAATTCATCTTTACGGTTAATATTTACTCTCTGGTTCCATTCCCCACTACACAAACTTTCTGCTGCAACTGTCAGATGAGTAATTGGTTGAATAATGCGGCTAGTTAGTATCCACGTCAAACCACCTACACCCAAAACAGCAATGACAGCAATCGCGATCGCTAATTTCAAAAATAACTTTTCATTTTCTAAAGCTTCGTGTTCTTGCTGCAAAATAATTACTCCCCAGCCTATGTCTAACTTTTTCCCATAGGACAGCCATTTTACACCTTTATCATCAGTAAAAGAAAATGTGCCTGTTTGACCATTTAATAAAGTTTTGACTGCTGGATAGTTACTAAGGTTAGTTAGGTGATCTCCAGATACAAAGTTGGGGTCAGGATGGGCTAGGACTGAACCATTTTCATCTACCAGGAAAGCAAAGCCTGTTTTCCCCAATCGTACTGCCCCAACTACGTGAGCCAGATCGCTAAGAAATGTGCCGATAATAGCTACTCCTTTTGTTTTAGCTCTTGCATTTACAGGGGTAGAAAATAATTTTTCTGATAGCACTAATTTTTGTACTTCATCAACTGAATCTTCTTGCGGTGAGTGAGTTGCTAAGTCTAGAAGCTGTTTGGTTGTAAGATTGACAGTACCGTTATCGGGTAAACCAGGGTAAGCTTTCTGAAATTGGGAGACTGCTTCGGCTGTTGCGCGATCGTAATTACCAGTAATTAAGCCTTTGTAGTACTCAAGTGTTTTAAGTTGCTCCTGTAATTCTTTTACAGATAAACTTCTATTGCCAGGATAAATATTAGTAAATTCTCGAATTGGTGTAGAGAAGATCATCGCAGGTTTCCCTGTGCTGTGAGAAATCACAGCTTCGCGGGTAATTTCATGACCGGCAATTGCATTTTTAAACCAGTGGCGATGGCCTCGGTAAATGCGATCGAGTGGCTGACCATTGCCACGAGAAATAACATAACCTTCTAAATTGTAAGTTTCCGCAGCATATATGTGGTTGTAGGTGCGGTTAATAGCAGTAACTAGCGGCAATTGCTGGCTGACATCCATGCTAATCGTGTTGGGGTTGTGGCTGAGGCTGTACAAAACCCGAACATTCATTTGTTCCCACCGCGAGACACTTTCCGTCAAGACATCTGCTTTTAATTCAAGATGTTGTTTGGCTTGGGTGCGGATAATCTCAGCGGCGCGATCGCTAGCAAACCAGATAGCAACTAACATGGCAGGTACTACTCCCACCATTACGCCAACTGTCATTTGGAATCGCAAACTTACGAAGAATGATCCTTTCATCACAGTATTATTTATTAAGAAACAAGATCGTTTGAGATATGGTGTTTGCTCTAAGTCGGTTCATTTTTAATATTGACCTAACTATTTTTGTGAGAGTATATACATATAACTGGATTTAGTGGTACCTATAATCCCTATTAGGGATAAAAATCATTGATTTGCCGTCTTTCCTGGAGTTGTGGAAATTTGCTGTTGATAGCTATTAGCTACACTTAGACCCTTTTTGCGCGTAAAGGCAAAAAGCAGCGACCTAAAGAGCTGTGACCTTTCCACTATGTCATAGGTTCGGGGATGGTGGATATGATAATTTTACTGATGAGTGTTGCTATAGTTAGTACGATTGGATCGTATAGCTAGCGCCTGGTGGGTGCTGAAGCTCGTAAAATATTAAGATATTACAAAGCTTTTCCTAACTGCTAAGAAATGAGGTGGTCGAATTTGTTATAATCGCCAATACCGCTCATTTTCCGATGCTGGAAGATGCGCCAACTGAGGAAAAGCGAATCCGAGAGTTTTTGCTATCTATCTATAGCTTAGCTAAATCAGGAGACTTGCCCGCATGAAGGAGCTAGATCAGTATTATAAGGTTCTGGGGTTATTGCCAGGGGCTTCTCAAGAAGAAGTTAACCAGGCTTATAAGGATTTGGCGTTTATTTGGCATCCAGATCGTATCCCTAATGATAATCCCAGACTGCAACAAAAAGCTCAAGAAAAACTTAAGGAAATTAATCAAGCACGGGAAAAATTACGGGCAATTAAAGTCACTCCTGGATCGGCGCGATCGCCCAAGTCGAAAGAGTCGTCTCGCTATGCTCAATCTCAAGCACAATGGCGATCCCAATCTGAAGCGCAATCTCGCTATCAATCTTCTGCTCAAGCAAAATCCGAAGCGCACTCTAGCTATCAATCTTCTACTCAAGCAAAATCTCAAGCTCAATCTACCTATCAATCTTCTGCTCAAGCAAAATCTCAAGCTCAATCTACCTATCAATCTTCTACTCAAGCAAAATCTCAAGCGCAATCTCCCTATCAATCTCCTACTCAAGCAAAATCTCAAGCGCAATCTCCCTATCAATCTCCTACTCAATCTCCTGCTCAATCTTACTATCAATCTCCTACTCAACCTCAAGCTCAATCTTACTATCAACCTCCTGCTCAATCTCCTGCTCAATCTTACTATCAATCCTCTCCTCAATCGCCATCCTATCCTACTTCTCCCCAGCCGAATCAAAATACAAGTCCCGATTTAAGCGGAGCAGACTTTAGGGGAGCTTCATTGAAAGAGAAGGATTTATCAGGTAGAAATTTAAGTAATGCTAACTTAAGTGATGCCGATTTGAGCGATGCTTTCCTGCATAATGTAAACCTCAAAGGAGCAAATTTGTACAAAGCAAATTTATTTAGAGCTAACCTTTTGTCAGCCTGCTTAACCAATGCTAATTTGAGAGAAACTAATTTAATTGGAGCAGATTTAAGCGGTGCAGATTTGAGCGGTGCTGACTTAACTGGAGCGAAAATTGGTTACGGCGATCGCATTCTAGTAAAACTGACCGGAACTAAGTTAACAGGAGCAATTTTACCAGATGGAAGAATTCATCAATAGAATTGCTAAGACGTTTAGGGGCTAGAGGTTAGGAGCTAGGGGCTAGGGGCTAGGGAAAGAGGGGGAGATGGGGAGATTGGGGAGATGGGGAGGATGGGTAATTAGCGATTAGCAATTAGCGATTAGCAATTAGCGATTACCAACTAACAACTAACAACTAACAACTAACCCCCGATCAGAATATCATTACGATTTGCCGCACCCAAAGCAGGTTTAGCACCGTTAATGTGGGGCGTAATTGCAAACGGTAAACTTGGTGCGAGTCCCCACTTTTTCACCAACTGCTGCAAGAACAAATCTTGTTCACTTCTCAATCCATCCCAATCACTACCGCGATTAACAATTGCGAACCAAACCAAACCCCGCTCGCGCGTTGGTATAACTCCTGCTAAGGCAATTACACGATCTAAAGTCCCAGTTTTCGCAACAGTTCCTAGAGGAATATGGCGACGTTCGAGCGTTCCTTTATCACGCCCAGACACTGGAAATAAATCAGCAATTGTTAGATTAGTGCCGTACAAATAACGTTGAATTGCTTGTAGCATTGCACAGACAGCCCTGGGAGAAATTCGATTTTCTTCCCCTAACCCAGAACCATTAATCAATTGAACTTCTGACTGCGGAACCCCAGCCGCCCAAGCAGCTTGCTGCTGTACAACTTTCGCCCCGCCGACAACATCAGCCAGCATTTCCGCCATCTCATTATCGCTGTAGATATTCATTTGCTTAAGAATTTCCGCTAGAGGAAGCGATCGCCTTTTTAACAGCAAGCGGCCACTAGCCACAGATTTCTTAGCTACAACATTACCCGCGATCGCCACACGAGGTCGAGCAGTTCCCGGAGGCATCTTATAATACAAACCCTTAACTTCCGACGACCAAATTGTAGAATCGAGCCCCTCCCGCAATAACTCGCCCGCTACCATTGGATTCGAGTCGTAATTCATCCAAAACTTGCCCACAATCACCAAATTGCCAGCAACCCGATTAATCCCCATCTTATTCAGAGCATTACCAACAGCGATCGCCTCCTCCCAAACAAACAACGGATCGCCCCCACCCTCAACCACTAAATCCCCCTGCAAAACCCCATTCTTAATCGGCCCAGTAGCACTCAGCCGTGTTTCAAACTGATAATTTGCCCCCCAAGTTTGCAGCGAAGCCAAAGAAGTCGCAATCTTCGTCAGTGAAGCCCCAGGCACCGGCACAGTCCCCTCATTACTCACCAGAGGTCTAATTCCCGACTGCATCCACACCCCCTGAGAACCCTCAAGCATCCCCTTTGCCGATAACTGCTGTAAGTATCCCTGTACCGCCGCTGCTGTAACCCCATCAGGATTTACTAAAGGCGATTGGCTAACATCGCCACCAGCCAAAACCAAGCCAGATAGCCCCCCTTCCCAAGCCAGCACCGCAGCAGCATTCAGCCCAACCTTTTGTAGGCCCGCCGCTTCCAGCCATAAAGAAATTATCCCAGAACTCAATAATTCCAACATTTTTAACTCCTATAGCACTTACACAGTCTTAAAGAGGATACGGAGCGAGGGAGATGGGGAAGATGGGGAGGATGGGGAAGGTAGGGAGGATTTAACTTCTCCATCTCCCCCATCTCCCCCATCTCCCCTATCTCCCCCATCTCCCCTACCTCCCCCATCTCCTCCATCTCCCCCGCTCCCCCGCTCCCCTGCTC
>NZ_JAQMUA010000240.1:0-50714 GCF_028330895.1 Kamptonema animale CS-326
GTAAAGAAACCGCCTAGAAGGCGGCCGTACTATGATTTTGCGTTAAAGTTTAATCGGCAGCACCCGTCTTTTTCAGCAGTTTTGCTGCATCCGCGTAATTGTTATATTCCGCTAGCATTAAAGCGGTATAACCGCCCTTATTTTTCGGGTTTAAATCCGCTCCTGCTTCAATTAAAATTTGTACAATATCGGCATAACCCCGATGTGCGGCCCACATTAAAGCTGTGGCATCTGCCTCATCTTTTAAATTGACATTAGCACCATTTTCTAGTAACAGTTGTACCATAGAAATATTACCCCGATCTGCTGCTTTCATTAAAGCTGTCTTACCTTTGTCAGCAACTACATTAACATCAGCACCAGCGTTCACCAAAAGTTTTACTACTTCCGCGTGTCCGTGAAATGCTGCTAAAGTTAAAGCTGTTTCCTCAAAGTTTTTGGCATTTAAGAAATAGGAACTATTCTCCGGTTTAATCTTTTGCAACAAAGCTGCTACAATTGAAGTGTAACCGTGAAAAGTTGCCACCAGCAAAGGCGTATCACCTAGCTTATTTCTTACTTGGAAATTAGCGCCTCGGTTCAAAAGCAATTCCACTACCTCGGCATTCCCTTCGACAACAGCAAAATTTAAAGCAGTTTCATCATCGTTATCTTTAGCATTAATATCAGCACCAGCGTCAAGCAAAAGAGTTGCAATCTCAACATTTCCTCCCGCCGCCGCTGCCATCAAAGCCGTAGCACCCTCCCCATTTTTAGCATTTACATCCGCGCCTGCATTCAGCAAAGCTTTTACCACATCAACATGACCAAAATCAGCCGCTAAAGTTAAAGCAGTTTCACCATCTCGATCTTGAAAATTAACATCAGCACCACCCGCCAACAATACTTCTACAATTGCTAAATTCCCGGATTTAGCACCTAAAATTAAAGGTGTTTTGCCCTCCCGATTTTTGAAATTTGCATCTAATCCATAATTAAGCAAAATTCCGATAATTTCAGCGTGACCTTGACTGCCTGCTAATAATACTGTAGAATTATCAACATTAGCTTTAGCATCTAGTAAAGCTTTTACAACAGTCTTTTCACCTTGTAAAACGGCTACTTTTAAAGCAGTATCTCCATCTTTATCTTCAACATTGACATCAGCTCCCCCATCCAGTAGAAGTTGCACAATAGAGATATCCCCTTTCAAAGATGCCGCCATCAATGCAGTGCTGCCATCATCATTTTGGGCATTGACATCAGCCCCCCTACTTATCAACAGCCGCACAGCATCAACCTGTTTGTGAGCCGCCGCCAACATCAAAGCAGTGATGCCAAATTGTCTTCTGGCAAAGTTGACATCAGCGCCTTTATCAAGTAGAAGTCGCACAATTTCCGTATACCCTTTCTGCGCTGCAAACATCAAAGCCGTAGTGCCATCTCGATCCTGGGCATTGGCGCTGACACCCTTAGCGAGTAAGGTTTGTACATTAATGATGTTGCCGCTTTTAGCTGCCTGGATTAGTAAACCGTCGTGTTTGGTAGACCCCATAATTCCGCCTCATCCCATCTGTTTGTACCATCACATGAGACTGTCTAAATGGTATGCTAAGTTTTATAAAGTTTTTTGCCCATCCTGAGAACGCTATGAATCTTGTAATTCCTGAATCGGTTAAAATTTGGAGCCAATTCATCCACCCTGCTTTAATGTGGGTGTTGTTTGCGATCGCATTTTACGCCCTTTACCTCGGCATCCAAATCCGGCGTACCAGAGCAAGCGAAGGCGAAGTCAAAAAAGAGCTGATCAAAGGTAAGTTTAACATCAAGCACTACCAAATCGGCTCTATACTTTTAGCCATAATGGTAATCAATACCCTCCTTGGCATGGGTGTCACCTACATCAACAACGGCAAACTGTTTGTTGGCCCACACCTCTTAGCAGGCTTAGGTATGACAGGAATAATTGCCACATCTGCCGCCTTATCTCCCTATATGCAGAAAGGGAATGATTGGGCAAGATACAGTCATATTGCTCTCAATGTCATTCTTTTAGGACTATTTGCTTGGCAAGCAGTTACGGGAGTAGAAATCGTGCTGCGAATTATTAGCAAAATGTAGTAATTTGTTGGTTGTTAGTTGTTAGTTGTTAGTTGTTAGTTGTTAGTTGTTGATTGTTGATTGTTAGTTGTCATTGCGAGCGTAGCGAAGCAATCGCAATAGGTTGAGGAAGCAATCGCAATAGATTGAGGAAGCAATCACAATAGGTTGATATCGCCTTGAGGTTACTAAAGGCAGAACTCATGAATTGTAACTTTGTGGCAAGGTTTTGGGATTGCTTCACTGCGTTCGCAATGACAACTAAAAACCAACAACTAAAAACCAACAACCAACAACTAACAACTAACAATTAACAACTAACCACTAACCACTAACCACTAACAATTCTAAATTATTAGAGGAGAAAGCAGCGATGCAGGTTTCCAAATTCGAGCAAGAATGCCTTTCTCAATTAAATAATCAGTCTCCTCCTGATTTTCAAACACAACCTGTTCGCGATAAAAATCTGCTAGTTTATCAATGTCACCAGAACAGAAAAGATCTCTAGATTTAGTATGAAACGTAACGGGAATTTTAGTCTCGCCAAACCAATAATCTGAAAAATTACCTAACTGCTGATACTTGCGATAATAAAATCCAAATCCGCAACTGATATAATGAAGTATCAGCGGACAACTCGTACACTGAGCCGTTTCTGGATGCTTTTCAACTGTAGTAAATTCGTGAACTCCACTTGGCAAAACACCGGGCAAAACTCGCGCCGCCGCCTTACCATTTCCATAACCAATAAAATACTCTTCTCTCCTAAAAAACTTATTGTAGTCATCAGGTAAAGGATAAGGCATTAAATGCCCATGTTTTTTAAACAGCGTCACCTCTTTAAAGTAATCATCTATTGCCAATTTCTCTGGCACACCTTCAAAATTTCGATAGAGAACTTGACCTATACTGTACGGAATAAAATCAAAATGATCCGAGATTGACTCTTGGGTGTAAAAGAGTTCATCGCAATCAATATGGATAATCCAATCTATCTGCATTTCCCAGGCTAATTTGATGGCAGTTTCAGCATTTAAAATCTGTCTAGCCATCACTTCGCTAGTGACGTGCTGAGCCATATTGTTGTAAAGAGTATTTCCCTTTTGCTGAAATTTCAAGCGTTCATCGCAAGGAATTGCGCTGACATTGGAGAATCTTTGAGCAATTTTTATTGCCTCATCTTCTGGGTTATCAAAAAAGATAAATATGTGGACTATCCCTATTTTTAAATGGTAGCGAATAAAAGATTCAAGAATATTTCCGGGGTCTTTGACAGTAGTTACAATGCAGACCTTTGAACTCATAAAAATCTCTGAAAAATTGCTAATGGCTAAGTAGAAGGAAGAAGGCTTTAGTTATCTAGTTTAAACGTAGTAGTAGGGTGGGCGCTCGCTGACAACCATCTATAGCTATAATTTATCAGCTTTTTGCAGCGAGCGCCCACCTTACAAACAAACTAACTGTTAACAAATTTTTTATGAAGCTTTTTCGGAAACGGTATCCCTAATGAATCGTGAAAAACTTGCTGAGTTTTGTAAGTTAATCGCCGATTAACTTGACCTACAATTTTATCTAAAACACCCTCCCCCGTCTTCTGAATTAAAGCACTAGATTTACCTCGAATAAACTTAGGAAAATATAGCCCCACTGCTAAATCTAGCTGCCATTTAACACTGGTGATTACTGGTGGCAACTGAGCAAGCTCAGACGCATTTAATTTTGCAGAAAATTCTTCTGTCGGTACTTCTACTAACTCCATAACTGAGCAAAAATCAACATCATATCCAGGAGCGGTATAATCGGGAATAGGAATAGTCCGAATGCGGTAAAATCCTTGCTCATCGCGGGGTAGCAATTCCAAACCAATCCGCGCTTCTACGATATACCCAAAAGCGCCAAAACGCCCAATTAACATATCGTAGCCATTCTCCCCAAGGGGTTCAGCTTTCATCGGGTGAGCACAAGGGATGAACCAAGTATGGTGGTTATCAAAATGTTTAGCTACCGTCTGAGCATCGGCATACATCTCCATACTGTCTTCAAAATGGCTGTGAAACCAAGTCTGTTCAGTTTCTGCCGATACCTCTGTAGCTTCCGGTTGCGGGATGTTAGACGGTTCATTCCAAAGTTCTTCGGAAACTTGAACAGCTTGATATTCAGACGAATCCTGCTGCATGATATGCTCTCCTGTGATAGATGCGGTTTTCTCGGCTTAAGGATACCAGTTGAAGATTTAATCTCTAGAATTGATAATGGGGAAAGTTGTGCTTAGCAGCAAGAAAAATTTGATCTTAACTCAGCATAACGCGAGATTGTAAGCAACCCCAGTCTTTAGACAGGGGGCTTGAGCTTGATATTCAAGGTAGGCTAAAGTCTGCAACCTTTTTTCTCTCTGGGTCTAAATGCCGCAGGGTTTCCAACGGAGTTTTTATGAAAGCATTTGTAGCAGGGGCAACTGGTCAAACTGGTCGTCGGATTGTCGAAGAACTCATAAAGCGCAATATTCCTGTCCGTGCTTTAGTTCGGAATTTAGAGACAGCTAGGGAGATTCTACCTCCAGAGGCGGAATTGGTGACAGGTGATGTATTAAATACAGCGTCTCTCCCGGAGCTCATAGGTGACTGCACAGTGCTACTTTGTGCCACTGGTGCTAAGCCTAGCTTTGACCCGACAGGGCCTTATAAGGTGGACTATGAAGGTACTAAAAATCTGGTAGATGCTGCCAAAATTAAGGGAATTGAGCATTTTGTGCTCGTGACTTCTTTGTGCGTTTCTAATTTTTTCCACCCGCTGAATTTGTTTTGGCTGATTTTGGTGTGGAAGAAGCAAGCGGAGGAATATTTGCAAAAAAGTGGTTTGACTTACACGATTGTCCGGCCTGGGGGTCTGAAGAATGAGGATAACACCGATGCGATCGTGATGGAGTCTGCGGATAAACTTTTTGATGGGAGTATTCCGCGAACTAAGGTGGCGCAGGTTTGCGTTGAGGCGTTGTTTCAGCCTGCATCTCGTAATAAAATTGTGGAGATTGTGGCGAAGTCTGAGGCACAGACGAAGACTTTTGACCAGTTGTTTGCTGGTGCGGCTTAAATCGGGAACTGTGCGATCGCATTTTGTAGTAAGGCTTTAGTCAAATTGCACGCAGTTAACTCCCTATATAGTTGCGCTTTAGCCCAGACAGCGCAACTACATAGGAAAATCAAAGGAATTACAAGGAATGACAAGAATTAGAGTTAGAGAAGTTGGCCGCAGAAAACTAGGCTTATTTCGCCGCTCGGAAATCCAAATCTTGAAACGCCTGATTTTCAGCAGCGTAACTATCTTTATTCTAGCATTCTTGATTGGGAATTGGCACGGAAATCAAGAATCTTTTGTAGTTCAAAATGATGGCAATCAATTGCCTCCTTTAGCAATGAAAGGCGGCGATCCTTACATTCGAGCCCTGATGCGAACGATATCAGCAAGCGAGTCGAATGTTAGCAAACCATACTCTGTTATTTACGGTGGCGAACTTGTATCTGATTTAAGCCGTCATCCCGATTTATGCGTAAAAATTGTCTCCGGCCCCAATCGGGGAAAGTGTACTACAGCGGCGGGGCGATATCAATTTTTGAGTTCTACTTGGGAGGAAAAAGCTAAACGATATCATCCCCATCCTGCTCAGTTTATCTTCTGGAAAGAGTACAGTTTTGAGCCAAAATTTCAGGATGCTGTTGTTTATGCTTGGCTGAGCGATACCAAGTTTTGGAAAGCCGATATTTCCGCATTGTTACAACAGGGCAAATTCAATAAAGTGCAGCGGTTGTTATCGGGGACTTGGACAAGTTTAGGATATGGTATAGAAGATAACTCTATGACCGGAGAATTGCCAGAAATATATCAGGAAATGCTACAAGAAGAATTGCGGAAAGAAAGTTAATCTGGACGGGCAAGATGCCCGTACCACAAAATCTAAATTTTCTTGTAAGCAGCATTTTTACTAAGGTGTTTAAGACACTCGCTTATTCCTTCTTCCATTCTTCCATTCTTCCATTCTTTTCCTATTCCCTAGCCCCTAGCTAAATTATCTCACCTCTTCATCGTCACAATAGTAACGGGATTTAATGAGTCAAATCTGGTTGAATTTCCCACAGGCACCGAGCGGGATAATTGTACCTGCATAATTTTACAATTCCAATTCGGTTCCCGCCGCACTCTTTCCTCCTTCCAACTCAAAACAGCAGCTAAATCTTCTACAGTAGACATTGCCAATACTATTACTCCTCCTGGTAACATTCGCAAAGCACAAACACCTAAAATTTTAGTAATTTCTCCTCCACTACCACCAACAAAAATTCGATTAGGCGGTCGCAAACGATGTAGAATTTCAGGAGCATTGCCGTGAATTGAAATTACATTGTGTACCTGAAAACGGCGACAATTTTGCTCAATTAAAGACGTACCTTCCTCCATTTTCTCGATCGCATAAACCTGAGAATCCGGGAACAACCGGGCAATTTCAATCGAAACTGCCCCAGTACCCGCACCCACATCCCAGATCGCTTGACCTGGTTGTAAGGACAATTCCCCCAAAATCAACACCCGCACTTCTCTCTGAGTCATCACCCCAGGGCGATCGCTAAAACTGAGAAAATTACCATCCGGTATCCCTAGCATCGGCAAACTGCCTAAATCCAGAGGCTCCGTTGTCGCCCTAGACTCCCGCAACAGCACAACCAAATTGAGCGGTGCAAAAGTCTCCCCCTGCAAAGCATCTAACGACCATTGCCTGACTCGTTCATCAGCAGCCCCCAAATTTTCGCATAGCCAAAACTGATAACGACTGGGCAAATCTAAAGCCTTAATCAAATGTGCGATCGCCCCTGGAGAATAAGTCTCATCAGTCAGTACAGCAATCTTATCCACACCTTGCTGTAACTTAGCAGTCAACTCCTCAAAAGACCGCCTGTGAGCGCTAATAAAGTGGGCATCTTGCCAAGGAAGTTTCAGGCGGTTAAAAGCCAACTGTACAGAGCTCAAATGCGGATGAAAAATTAACTGTTCGGGAGGCAATTCTGCCACCAATAGCCGTCCCCAACCGTAAAATAGCGGGTCGCCCGAAACTAAAACTACAATTGCACCCGGAAACGAAGTCGCCAACCGCTGCCGAATTTCTTTAATTGCACCCGTCAAATCTCCCAAAACCAAGCGTTCTGCCCGATGCTTAGAGAAATAGCCTAAGTGGCGATCGCTCCCCACCAGCAGAGTCGCCTTTTCTACAATTTGCTGCACCGACTTACTCAGTCCCGCAGCACCATCTAAACCAATGCCAACAATATGTACAGTCAATTGTTTACTCAATTGTGCGCCGTCAACCGATAAATAGAAGGAAGAAGGAAGAAGGAAGAAGGAAGAAGGAAAAATTTAGTTATCTAGGAGAGAAGGAAGAAGGAAGAAAAATTTAGTTATCTAGCAGAGAAGGAAGAATGTTTATACAGTCAGCTTTTTAACCATCCTTATTTTATGTTTAATTAGGTGGATTTACTTATTTAGAATTTAAACAGTTAACAGTTAACAGTTAACGGTTAACAGTTAACCGTTAACCGTTAACCATTTTAAAATTCTAAAACTGGCCAGTTTGGTTGCCGATAATAGTGAGTCATATCGTCAAACTTCCGAAGTTCGACCCGATGTATCCCAATTTCTTGAGGTGCATCCAGCCATTCGTCATTTAACTCAGACAACAGAGAGCAAAAGCGATCGCGGTCTAGCCCCGACCCGATATCGCCAAAATAAGCCAGAGTAACGTGAGCAGTAAAATGATATTGCTGTTCAATTCCCAAAGCAATTAAATCAGGATTTTGATAAATAGAGCGGCGGAACTCCAAAATCTGCTTGTAAGAATTTTCATCCATCGGGGCTAAACAGACAGCGATCGCCCGAGTTCGCACCATTAGTCCCAACACCATCCAGCGAATAGGAAGAGTCGAGGCTACATTTAGTTTGTAGTCAGCAAAACATTCGCCAATGCGCGATCGCAGTTTCTCTTCAAATTCAGGATTTTGACTGGCATCAAGGAAAGCACTGTCCCAAATCAAATCAGCCAAAGTTAAATGGAAGCTGTCCTTCGGCACAGGCACGATCGCCCCTGCCTCTAGCTGCTTCACGAGGGTTTGTTGGCACTCGTCCAAACTCGCATAAAAAGCAGCATTTTCCGACTCTTCCCCCCAAGGCGGTGTCGTCACCGTATAGCCGGGAAAAGCTACGGGCGTTCTCTGGCCCTCTGGTTGGGGCTTAAATTTGGGAGATTCCTGAATGTGCTCCACCTGGGACTTGTAGGTGTCCAGCAGCGTCAGCCGCGCCGCCCGATTCACGTAAGCTTGATAAGTATCGTCCAATCTCGATTGCCTCGCGCTAAGTAATAGCTTTCAGCACCCAGCCGATTTTAGATTGTAGATTGGGGTAGAGGTCAAAATTGCAAATCGCCTAAATGGACGACTCACTAATTAAAAATTAAAAATGCAAAATTAAAAAAAATAATAAATTTTTAATTTTTAATTTTTAATTTTTAATTATTCGCTGCCGATCCCCGCTCTCAAATCCTAAAATTGGGCAACTGATAGTCTCTTATGCAAATTTACCTCTTCTGGGGGGAGGATGACTTCTCTCTGACACAAGCAGTTGATACCCTGCGCCAAAAAGTCCTTGACCCCAACTGGGCTAGTTTCAACTATGATAAAATTCTCCCCGACCAAGGGGATGCCGTTATTTCTGCCCTCAACCAAGCGATGACACCGCCATTCGGTGCTGGCAGCCGCTTTGTCTGGTTAGCGGATACCCCCATAACTCAGCAATGTTCCCAGGAACTATTCGCCGAATTAGAACGGACTCTGCCAGTGATTCCATCCACCACCGTGTTGTTGTTGACAACTCGTAATAAACCGGATAGTCGGCTCAAGTCTACTAAGTTTCTGCTCAAATCTGCTGAAGTTCGCGAATTTTCTCCGATTCCTCCCTGGAAAACAGAAGAGTTGGCAAAGCGGGTGCGCCAAGTCGCGGAGGGAAGGGGAGTAAAATTAACCCCAGCAGCGATCGCACTTTTAGCTGAATGCGTCGGCAACGATACCAGGCAGTTAAATAGCGAATTGGATAAATTAGAGCTCTACGCAGGTAACAGTAACAAACCTTTGGGCGATGAAGCGATCGCCGCCTTAGTCAGGTCAAATACCCAAAACAGCTTGCAACTTGCCGCCGCTATCCGCCAAGGCAATACAGCCCAAGCTTTGCAGCTAGTCGCCGAGCTAATCGGACATAACGAACCCGCCTTAAAGATTGTAGCCACCTTAACAACTCAATTTCGGATTTGGCTGTGGGTGAAATTGGGGGTGCAAGCCGGCGAGCCCGATGAAAAAATAGCTCAAGCCGCAGAAATCAGCAATCCCAAACGAATCTACTTTTTCCGGCAAGAAGTCAAGAGCCTGACTGTCGAAAAATTGCAACAAACCCTACCCCTACTGCTAGAGTTAGAATCATCTCTCAAGCGGGGCGCACAAGAAGTTTCAACTCTACAAACCAAGGTCATAGAACTCTGCACGCTATTCTACTAGCAGCAAATGGTAAGAAAATGCCAGAAAGAGCTAAGGTGGTAGATAAAGATTTATTTAGCACCCACTAAAACTGCAAAAATCGCGAAGCGTTGCGAGGTACGAAGCAATATCATGCCTAAAGGCGATAGATTTCCATTTTGGAGTTTTTGATGAAAATAGCCTCCAAACTCTAGGACGACAGTCTAAGGGCTCAAAGGCAACAAGAGACTTTAGTCTCAAACTTCTTGGTTTTAAGAGCACTTGATTTTTAGGCGCGTGCAGCTTAAAACAAGGAACACAAAGATACACTTGAAGAGCGCATCCAAGACACGGTGACTTTAGCTAGCAAACGGTTGAAATCCCGCAACACATCCGCGTCATACCGCTGGGTATCGTCAGGGGTAAAATGATGAGCAGCTAAGCAGTGAATTAAAAATCAGGATGCTCCGTGCTAAAAAAGTAACCACAGACTCAATATTTGAGCGAGTGGATAGTGGGCTGATGACAAACCCTTTAAGTATCAACTTTTTGATTGTGGATTCACCCTTAAAAAGTTGTGCTTAAAAATCCCCGCGTCTTTAGACCGGAGAGTGTCAATAACCTGCTCGCAGCCCTCTAAGAAGTGCTAGCTATGACACAACAGAACCTGCGGGAACTTGCTAAGCAGGGCGATCCCAAGGTGATCGCGTCTGTAATTAACCGCACACTCCAACCTAAAGGCATCAATGCCCAAGTGGGACGTGACAATGACAACCTCCAGGTTATGCTGGAGTCAGATCAAGTTCCGAACCAAACTGCCCTTATGGACTTTATCCGTAAGGGGATGATTAACTTGGGAGTCGAATCAATTCACACTGTGAAGGTCTACGGTCGTCAGGTAGGTGAAGACTTACCGGCGTGGGAAGACGAGATTGAGCTGATGCCAGCCGCCGATCCAATGTTTTATGCAGATGATGCAATGCCTAAAAAACCTGTAGACGATCCCGATCTTGAACCCGAAGACTACGATCGGGAGGAAGAATACAACTCTGATGAGGATGAGGAAGAGGATGAGGATGACGAAGAGCTAGATGAAGATCCCCCTCAAAAGAAGAAGATCCCTAAATTAGCAATAATTGCAGGGATTATCTTTGTGCCGGTGGCCGCACTCGCGGGGCTTTTCTTTACGGGTAATTTGCCATTCCTAAACAGTTCGGCTCCTCAGCCTACAACTCCTTCACCAGCAGCACCTAAAGCGGGCTCTCCGAAGCCAAAACAGGCTGCTTCTCCGACTGCGGCCGGTGCTCCCAAGACTGTGAAAGCAACCGCACCTTCTCCGGTGGCTTCTGCAACACCAAAACCAGTCGCACCTTCTCCGGTGGCTTCTGCGACACCGAAACCAGTCGCACCTTCTCCGGTGGCTTCTGCAACACCGAAACCAGTTGCACCTTCTCCAGTGGCTTCTGCGACACCGAAGCCAGTCGCACCTTCTCCAGTGGCTTCTGCGACACCAAAACCAGTCGCACCCGCACCTAAACCTGCGACACCTAAACCTGATTCTTGGAGATTAGGGGTTAATAAGGCTCAAAGTGCGGCAAACCTCGCCCAGACATCTATATCAAAAGGTGAGTGGGAAGAAGTGGCGAGTGAGTGGGAAAAAGCAGTTCAGCTAATGAAGGCTGTTCCGCCCTCTAGCCCAAATTATCAAAAAGCTCAGGAGAAGGCAGCAGAGTATCAGTCAAATCTTGGTGTAGCTCAGCAGCGGGCAGCGGCAGCGCAGTGATTTTTGAGTTAGTTTATAGGGCGATCGTCATCTGCTGTGCAGAGGAAAGCTTGCAGTTGTAAGAAGGGCTTCGTGCTAAACATGATATTACAACTGCAAATCTGCTTTATTTAGCGAAAATCCTGCGCTGGCTAAGCCTACCCGCAGGTTCTAGTGTTGCTGGGTACAAATTTACCTGTTGTAGCAGCAATCTCAAAATTCAAAACTGCCCCTTCCTATGCAGAAGGAACCAACCGTTTCCGCAGAGATTCGCTACGGCGTTTAGCAGTAGGATTGTTAGGCTCCAACTTGAGAGATTCTTCGTACATTTCTAAAGCTTGAGTTGTTAATTTTTTGCGCTCATAAGTGTGAGCGAGGTTATTAAGGGCCGTCACATAATCGGGTTTTAACCTAATCGCTTCTTTGTATTGGCGGATGGCTATATCGTATTGTTCTTGACCGAAGTGTGCGAAACCAAGGGCGTTGTAGATGATGGCTGCATCTTCTTCAACTTGTAAGTCTTTGGATTTCAGAGCTTTTTGAAACAGTGACGTTGCTTGAGCATAGAGTTTTTTCTCTACATAGATACTGCCCAATTCGTAATATTCCTGTGCTGTTCCCTTTTCGTTACCGAGTTTGGCTTCTAACCGAAAGAGAGTAGTTTCGATCTTACGAGTTTTGATGATCTGGCGCAGAATAAACCAGCCAGCGCTAGCTAGTATAGCTAGCAATACTGATAGATAAACAATCGGCAAACCGCTATCCATGCTGTTTAAATAGGTAGATTGAAAGATTGAAAGTTTGATAAGTAGAAGGAAGAGGAAAGAGGGAATAGGGATTTAGTTATCTGAATCGTATAGCAACCGCCAGGGCGGTTAGGGGCTAGGGACTAGGATGCTCAGGGCTAGGGAAAGAAGGGAAAGAAGGGGAACAAGGGGAAGAAGGGAAGAATCAGGAGTTTGGTGGAACTCAGAACGTCTTAACTACCAAGAAGGTTGCTATACAATTTAAATTCGTAACAGTTAACAGTTAACCGTTAACAGTTAACCGTTAACAGTTAACCGTTAACAGATGAATGAAGGCTCATCCCAGTTTTACTCTTGTGCTTGATTTGCCAATTCCACCACTTTGCCAAAAGTTGCCGGGTCAATGACTGCCATTTGTGCCAGCATTTTGCGGTTGATTTCAATATTGGCTTTTTTCATGTTGCCGATGAGTCGGCTGTAGCTCGTACCGTGTATGCGAGCTGCTGCATTGATCCGAGCAATCCACAGGCGGCGGAAGTCGCGCTTCCGTTTGCGGCGATCGCGATAGGCGTTGCGAAGCGCCTGCATCACCCGTTGGTTAGCTGTGCGAAACTGCTTGGACTGCGAGCCTCGGAATCCCTTGGCTAGTTTGAGAATTTTTTTGCGGCGTTCTCTAGCGACGTTGCCGCGTTTTACCCGTGTCATCGTTTATTTCCGTTAAACTTTACAAGTATGGAAGCATCAGACGTACATTCTCTTCATTAGTCGGATCGAGGACGACCATTTGAGAGAGCGTGCGTTTACGATTGGAGCTTTTGTGCTGTAGTAAGTGGCTTTTGTAAGCTTTCCGCCGCACAATTTTACCGCTGCCAGTGGCTCTAAAGCGCCTAGCAGCCGATTTGCGAGTTTTTAATTTCGGCATGAACCGGCCTTAATTTGGACACAAGCCTTAAGGATACCACGTTTCTGCTATTGTGTACAAGAGATTTTTTTAGCGATCGCAGGTGCATCTGAGGCGACATCAGCAAGAGATACCAAGCTCTGATGTGAAAAGATATACTAAAAATATGCACAAAAGTTTGAAAAAAAGAATTTTGGAACTGCTAAAAATTCTGTGGGAGAAACTCCAACGGCTAAAGGTGCTGATAGTTTCGCGGATTTTTCAGAAGCGCCTCTCTTCACCGCCGCCAATGCGATCGGCACCTTTACCTACTAATGAAGAAGATAGACTAAAAGCTCTTTATCACTATAATGTTCTCGATACTGCGGCTGAAGAAGCCTTTGACGATCTAACAGCTTTAGCATCTCACATTTGTGGCACTCCAATTGCTTTAGTTAGTCTAGTTGATGCTAACAGGCAGTGGTTTAAATCAAAGATAGGTATCGAAGTTGAGGAAACTCCCAGAGATATTGCATTCTGTGCTCATGCTATTTTACAACCGAATGAATTGCTAGTTGTACCCAATGCGACAGAAGACGAGCGCTTTGCTGGCAACCCGCTAGTAACTTCTGAACCTAATATTAGATTTTATGCTGGAACTCCATTAGTAACTTCTGATGGTTTTCCCATTGGCACTTTGTGCGCGCTCGATACAATTCCTCGCCAATTAACTCAAAAACAACTTGATGCACTACAAATTTTAGGTCGTCAAGTGATTAATCAGATGGAATTGCGAATTAATTTGGCTAACTTAGAGCGCACTCGCGTCAGACATAAGCAAGCCGAGGATAAATTGCGGGCTAATGACGAACAAATTGTCAATCTCTTAGAAGGCATCGCCGATGCTTTTTTTGCCTTAGATCGGCAGTGGCGATTTACTTACGTGAATTATAAAGCGGCCCAAATTTTTGAAAGAGCACCGGAAGAAATTTTTGGTAAAAATATCTGGGAAGAGTTTCCTGAATTTTTAGAATCATCCTTTTATAGAGAGGCACACAAAGCTGTATCTCAGCAAGTTGGCGTGACTTTTGAAGAGTTTCACCCTCATTTAAAACGATGGTTTGAAGTCCGAGCTTTTGCTTCTTACGATGGTATTTCTATTTTCTTACACGACATTTCCTCTCGCAAGCGAATGCAAGCGGCTCTTAATATAGAACAGAAAAAAACAGAGGTTTTACTACTTAATATTTTACCCAAAGTGATTGCAGATAGGTTGAGACAGGAACCCGTGCTGATTGCGGATAGGTTTGATGAAGCGACAATTCTGTTCGCGGATTTAGTTAATTTTACACAGTTGTCAACGCGGAAGACGGCGACGGAGCTAGTTTATTTGCTAAATGAAATGTTTTCCGCTTTTGATAGACTGACTGAAAAGTACGATTTGGAGAAAATTAAAACGATTGGGGATGCTTATATGGTAGCTGGTGGCATTCCCACTCCTAGAAAAGATCATGCAGAGGCAATTGCCGAAATGGCTCTAGAGATGTTAGAAGCAATTAATGAATTTAGCAGCAAACGGGGAGAGGACTTTAAGATCCGTATTGGGATTAATAGCGGGCCAGTGGTAGCAGGGGTAATTGGTACTAAGAAGTTTATTTACGATCTATGGGGGGATGCTGTAAATACGGCTTCGCGTATGGAATCTCATGGAATTGTCGGCAGTATTCAAGTTAGTGTAGATACTTATGAGTTATTGCGAGACAAGTATCTATTTGAGGAGCGAGGTGTTATTAATATTAAAGGCAAAGGGGAAATGATTACATACTTATTGACGGGGAAGAAATAAAAAAGCAGGAAGTATAGCAACCTTCTGTGCATCTCACTCTGCGGGAATTTACTACATCTCCGCCCACACTTAATAAAATTCATAACATACTCGTTAAATCTGTAAGAATTCGCTTAAGTTCTGCTTCCTCAACTCGTTTTACTGCCTTAGCAAGGCTGACCCATTCTCGCTTTCTCTTTTTAGCTTCCGGCCAACTTTCTAAAACTATTTCTACTTGCAATAAAAATACCTCAACTCGGCAAATACGTCCCCACTTCTGATATTCGTAAGTTCCCAGTAAAGTAGGCAAAACATTACCGATTAGTCCGGCTTCCTCCCAAGCTTCTTTTGCAGCAGAGTCTTGCGGTGTCATGTCAGGTTCAACTAATCCTTTCGGTATCACCCACCGTTTCCCTGTCGAAGAAGTAATCACCATGATTTCTATTTCCCCATCTAGGATACGATAGGGAATAACGCCTGATTGTTGAATAAATAGAGGTGGTTTCCGATTTATAGCCATAACTATTGACCGATTGAAATCACTAATTATTTCGTAACGCCGCCCTCTGGGCGGTAAATAACAACCTAGAGGGGGCGTTACAAATTACACAACTAATCTTTTTTAGCTTTCGCCTCTAAATTCTCTAAACGACTCCGCAATTCTTGATTTTCTTTCTTCACCTGATCTAGTTCCTCCCGTAACTGTTTAACAGCTTCATCAGAACCTACATTTTTCTGCACCTTTTGAATTGCTTCCTCCGCAATCCGACGCACTCGACCATCAGGAGTTTGATTTGCTAAAGAACGTAGAATGCGTATCGCTTTGCGGGTTTCCATTTGCCCCAATGCTACAGCTACAGCTACTTGCGTCAGGAAAAAAGTCTCCTTAGAAAGTTCTCCCAACCGCTGCAAAATCCGCTCTAAATTGGCAGGAGTTTGACCACTAGAAATAGAACCAATTGAGCGAATAGCTGCCAAGCGTAAAGCTTGAGGAGTACCAGCAGCAGTATATTTCAAAATCAGATTTAGTGCATCTTCAGAGGTTTTCATTTGTGCCAAACCTGCGATCGCACCAGATCGTACTACCTCATTCCAGCCTTCGCGTTCCTTCAGAACAGATTTTAACTCTTTAATTACCTGTTCATCTGAGGGCTTTTCATCGGCATTTGCCGCAGCGATTCCCCCCAGAGCACTAGCAGCAGCGGCTTCCACATAGTAGCTAGGATCGCCCTTTTCTACTATCGGTTTTAGCAGCTTATAGCTCTCGTGAGTTTTAATTTTACCAAGAGCACTCACCGTAGCACGGCGAACGCGAGCATCTTTATCTTTCAGACCAATTGCTAAAGCTTCAAATGCTTGGTCAAGTTTAATCTCTACTAATTGATTAGCTACTTCAAACCTCACAGCCCAGAACCGATCGTTCTTGAGAGCTTCTGATAGCGCTTTCACGACCTCTAAACCTCCCTTTTTCGCCAAAGCATGAACTGCATAAATACGCGAAATTGGGTCTGGATCGAATTTCAACTGAGCTTTTAGTTCAGCAACTGGATACTCCAAACTAACAGTTTTTAAGAAGTTATTACCAGCATCAAAACTGATAAAAGCTGGTTTGGCTTCTAAGGGAAAGTAAAAACTTTGTTCCCGTTCGTGGACGCGAATAGTGAAAGTTTTTACGGATGTATTAGTTGTTTCACCTTCTTGCTGGGTGTACCCAAATCCTAGAGGTAGTTTCAAATCGAATAAATCTTTGCTATTGCTATTGCCATTGCCATTAGCCTTGCCATTTTTTCCCTCTTTTACTTGCGTTTGCGTCACCGTAACTTTCGCTAACTTGCTGTCATTATCCCAAGCATAACTAACTTTATAGTCAGGATGACCGCCGCGATAAACGTATTGGTCAAACAAAAATAACAGATTGCGACCAGTAGCTTTTTCTATTGCTCTTAGCAAGTCTATTGTTTCTACAGTTTTATGAGCGTTATCCTGCACGAACGTTTGAACAGCTTGCAGGAATAATTCATCTCCCAATTCAGCCCGAATCATGTGATAGACGCAAGCGCCTTTTTCATACAAATGTCGGTCATAAAGCTCAATTGCCTCTCGATAAACGTGAGTAACAATGGGGCGACGATAGCGTGAACTATCCTCAGCCAAATAGTTGCGGGCTTCCATTAATAGGTAGTAAGCAGCATCATCTTTGCTATATTCATATTCCGTCCACATTACCTCAGAATAGGAAGCCATGCCCTCTTTGATCCAAGCGTGCGACCAATGTTTAATTACCACTAGATCGCCAAACCATTGATGACAAAGTTCGTGAGCAACTAAACTTTCTGTGTTGCGATTATCGAGCGCGGCTCGTTCATCTAGCAAGCATCTATCTGTTAGCAATGTGGTAGAAGTATTCTCCATTCCGCCAAAAATGAAATCATCTACACAGACTTGAGCGTATTTAGGATAAGGGTAAGGATAGCCGTAAGTTTGAGAGAAATACTCAATCATTTTGGGCGTTTTACCCATGCTACGCTGACCATCTGCTTCGCGACCTTTTTCGACGTAGTAAGTTACGGGTTTTCCTTGCCATTCATCTTTAATTTCCGCAAAATCTCCCACAGCTAAAGTCATTAGGTAAGTGGGGTGAACTTGTTGTTGCGACCAGTGATAAATTTTATCGCTACCTTCCGTTTTTGTGTCGATTAATTCGCCGTTGGAAATAGCTATAAATTCCTTGGGAACTTGTACCCGGATTTCTGATGTAGCGAGTTGTCCAGGGTAGTCAAAGCAGGGAAACCAAAAGCGGGAGTCTTCGTCTTCGCCTTGAGTCCAAACTTGACAGGGTTTGTCTGGGTAGTGCTTGTCTGGCCCGACAAAATAGAGTCCGCGTTGGGGTTTTTCGACTGAGTAGGCGATATCAATTGTTAGGGGAATATTTGCTGCTGTTGGCGATTGTAATTGCACCTCTAACTGTTCGCCATCGTAATCGAAATTTTGTGCTTTTTCAGCAACTTTCACCGATTTAATTTTTAAGTTGACAGCATCTAAAGTCAATTTGTCAATACCGCTGCGTACTGGGTTAAGGCGGATGCTGCAAGTGCCATGAAAGCTATGTTTGGGAATATCAAGCACCAAGTCTAAGAAAATATGCTCAACTTGGCCAGGGCGATCGGGGTTATAGTGGGGGCGGGCACCAGGTAACTCGAAGGATTTGTGGCCGTTGGTTTCGGAATCGGAGAAAAAATGCAACATCGGGACTGTCAGGGTATGAGACAATAAAGGATAGCTAGTGCTTGAGCTGCCAGAGAGCGCACTGCTTATTACAGGGTAGCGCGTCTTAGCCTTAGTAAGGAGGTTTGGAGGGCGATCGCTTGTAAACTGTAAAAGTAGTTTCTAGGGAAGAGAGTTTACGAACGCAGTCACTTTTAGTTATATTCGTATCTTTTTTGTTACTACCTTACTTGAGGGTGCATAGTATTTTTAATATCCAATTGTGCTTTAATATTTACCTCTACCAAAACAATCAACGTAAAAATTAAATTAAGGTTATATAGTTTTTTAGGAATTTTCAAGGTAAGGAATGGGAAAATCGAGGAATTTTCGTTAGAATTTTTACTAGGGCAGTGTCTTTAAAGGCAAAGCCTGAAACTGAAGTATTTAGGGCAAACCTTATGACCGCTACACTATCAGTTCCTAATTTAATCGAGACTTCACTAGGCGATGAAGCTGAATACTTACTCAGCTATAAGGCGAAAGTTTCCAAAGATTTGTTACACCTTCCGAGTCCCGACTGGGTAGAGCGGATTTTTGGTCAGAGCGATCGCTCTCCGCAAGTTCTACGATCTCTTCAGCAACTCTATTCTAGCGGCCGTCTAGCTAACACTGGCTACTTGTCCATTTTACCTGTAGACCAAGGAATTGAGCATTCTGCGGCAGCTTCCTTTGCACCGAACCCGATCTATTTTGACAGCGAAAATATCATCAAGTTGGCAATATCTGCTGGCTGCAATGCTGTAGCAACAACTCTAGGAGTTTTAGGCAGTGTTTCTCGCAAATACGCTCACAAAATTCCCTTTATTCTCAAGCTTAATCACAATGAATTGCTAACTTATCCTAATCAATTCGACCAAGTGATGTTTGCTTCTGTAGAACAAGCTTGGAATTTAGGAGCTGTAGCTGTAGGTGCTACAATTTATTTTGGTTCGCCGGAATCCACCAGGCAAATTCAAGAAGTCAGCCAAGCTTTTGCACTCGCTCACGAATATGGAATGGCGACAATTTTGTGGTGCTATCTCCGCAACGATATCTTCAAACAAGATAAAGATTATCACCTTGCGGCAGATTTAACTGGTCAAGCAAATCATTTGGGGGTGACGATTCAAGCTGATATTATTAAGCAGAAATTGCCAGAGTGCAATCGCGGCTATGAGGCTGTTGCTAAAGCCAGCGGTCAGAGTTACGGGAAAACAGACAAGCGCGTTTACTCAGATTTAACCAGCGATCATCCCATCGATCTAACCCGCTATCAAGTGCTCAATTGTTATGCTGGTCGCATGGGTTTAATTAATTCTGGGGGTGCTTCTGGTAAGAATGATTTTGCCGAAGTAATTCGCACGGCGGTGATTAATAAACGCGCTGGAGGTTGCGGATTAATTTCGGGTCGCAAAACTTTTCAACGACCATTTGAAGAAGGGGTGAAATTGTTCCACGCGATTCAGGATATTTACTTGTCACCGGATGTGACGGTTGCTTAAATCTTCGGTAACGCTCTGTTAATATCAAATTCAGCTTCCTTACCCCAGAACAAGAGTAAGCAGTCCGACAGCGCGTTTTGCCCTAAAGCTCTGTCACAGAATTTGGTGACAGAATTTGACCGCACCGCGAGCATCAAAGAATCCCATCCCCTTGAGGGGTGGGAGTGTCAACCACAGGATTAGTCTGCCTGCGGGTCATTAAATTTGATGATAAAGTTACTACAGTGAAAGAATAGCTCTGAACTGCTAAGCTTTTTAAATTAACCAAAATTTCAGTTGCTCACAACAGGGATCTCGTTTGAGAGCTGGTAGCAAGTGCATCTCTCTGGGGGAGACAAAAGCAGAAGAACAGCCTTTCTTGCCACACTCTTCCCCAAAGTGTATCTAGGGAGGTTAGGCTAGTGAAGAGTCGGGAAAATACTTGCGCTCCAGACTTCAACAGTCTACCTTGTAATTTCTTAACTCAGTTATCAAGCCCAATAGTTTTGCTTGCGTCTTGCAGCCGAGACAAGCGCACATTGCAAGGTTGCGCTTCACTCTAACGCCAGAGATCCTGGGTTTGATGGCTCATACCTTACCGAGATGTAAACACTTTACCGATAGATCGCCTAAGAAATCTTGCAGGAAAACCCATGTCTAGTATGCAAAACCAATTCACGGTTCACTTCTGGGGCGTTAGAGGCAGCATAGCCTCTCCAGGGGCAGAAACAGTGCGCTACGGCGGCAATACACCCTGTGTAGAAATGCGAGTGGGGAGTCACCGCCTGATTTTTGATGGCGGTACGGGATTGCGGGTACTGGGGCAAAGTCTCCTGTCCCAAATGCCCGTAGAAGCTTATATGTTCTTCACTCACTCCCACTGGGATCACATCCAGGGGTTTCCGTTTTTCGTCCCTGCTTTTGTCAAATGCAATTCTTTTCGCATTCACGGAGCTATAGCTCCCAATGGGGCAACTATTCAGCAGCGGCTTAATGACCAAATGCTTCACCCCAATTTTCCAGTACCGTTGCAAATTATGGGGGCTGACCTCAAGTTCAACGATATCGAAATTGGCCAGCCAGTGGAAATCGGCGATATTAAAGTCGAAAATGCTCTGTTAAACCATCCTGGGGAAGCTGTGGGCTACCGCGTGAACTGGCAAGGATATGCAGCAGCTTATGTCACGGATACAGAACATTTTCCCGATCGCTTGGATGAAAATGTGCTGTTTTTGGCTAGGAATGCTGATGTGCTGATCTACGACGCTACCTATACGGATGAAGAATATTACTCCGAAAAGTCGCCAAAAGTTGGTTGGGGACATTCGACTTGGCAAGAAGCGGTGAAGGTAGCTAAGGCCGCAAATGTTAAAAAGCTGGTGATTTTCCACCATGACCCTTTACATAATGACGATTTTCTCGATCGCATCGGAGAGCAGGTTGCCCAAAAATTCCCTGATAGCCTGATGGCACGGGAAGGTTTGTCTATCCAGTTGGTGCCTCCGACTAATGGTGCTGTTGAGGAGTCCGTACAATCGGAAGTTAAGGTGTCTGCATAGCGGATTTTAAATTTTAAATCGGGTGTCGCAGCTAAAATCCGCCGCTCAAAAATCTAAATGCCGTATGGCTTTGATGGGTAAAGTTATTATCCTTCGTCTACCAATGTCAATTTTAAATTGATTTAGAGGCGTAGCGATCGCGTAACGGCTAAATATGTCAAAATGTTAAGCGTGTGGGTAACTTATTCTTCTACCGCTGCTTTGACTCCTACTACCGTTGCCTTGGGAAATTTTGACGGTTTGCATCTGGGGCACCAACAAGTCGTGCTGCCAATCCTGAATCGGGCACAAATGCTTGCCCCGATGCTTATTCCCCCACAAGAGTCAGTACGATCGAGCCCTGACCTTGATGAAGGCTTAGTGCCTATGTGGGAGTTGGCTAGACCTCTTTCTCGGACGTTTCATGACGAGCGTTTAGCTATTTCGCCACCTGTAGCTGAAGTCAACTACAAAGGCTACAAATCCGACCGCCTAGAACCTGCTTGTGCAACAGTGGTGACGTTTAGCCCCCACCCCCAAGAGTTTTTTAGCGGCAAACCCAGAAAAATGTTAACGCCGTTAAGAGAAAAAATAGCTCTGCTGAGGTCTATGGGTGTTGAGCAACTGGTATTGTTGCCCTTTAATAAAGAATTGGCGGCGCTAACTCCAAAACAGTTTGTTGAACAAATTTTAGTGCAGCAATTGGAAGCAACCCGAATTAGTGTAGGGTTGGATTTTTGCTTCGGGCGCGGACGAACCGGGACAGCTAAAGATTTAGCTGCGATCGCTGCTACTTATGGCATTGACGTTACCCTCGTACCACTCTACACTTACGCAGGAGAAAGGATCAGCAGTTCTGCAATCCGGGAAGCTCTCCAAAATGGCAATCTCCAGAAGGCAAACCAATTGTTAGGCCGTCCATATAGCGTAGGTGGAGTAGTTGTTGAGGGTCAAAAAATTGGTCGAACTATCGGATTTCCCACTGCTAATCTCCAGTTACCCCCAGAAAAGTTTTTGCCCCGTTTTGGCGTGTACGCTGTGCGAGTTGCGATCGAAGAAGAGACTGAGGAAGAGGCTTCAGGCGCAGGAAAATTTAAGCTTAGACCTAAGACAATAAACCTCACGCCTAAAAGTTTTAATCCTCCAATATTGGGAGTGATGAATATTGGCTGCCGTCCCACTGTGGAAGGTGTTAGTCCCACTGTGGAAGTTCACCTGTTAGATTATTCTGGGGATTTGTATGGCAAAACCTTAAATGTAAGCCTGGAAAATTTTTTGAGGCCTGAACAAAAGTTTCCTTCTCTGGAAGCGCTAAAGGCTCAAATTCAGTCTGACTGTGCATTTGCCAGAAAGTTGCTGTATAGTAACCCACAAGGTGATTAGGAGGTTTTTAATTGCTTAGCACTTATAGTTAGGGGCTAGGCTGCATAAGTTTAGGGGAATGAGCAATAAAAATTAGTACTTAGCAATTAGCAATTATGAAAGATCGTATTGAACGGCTCAAGCAAAATCTGAGTCAAACTATTGTCGGTAAAGCGGATAGTATTCGGTTGGTATTGGTGGCGATGCTTTCCGGGGGTCATGCTTTGTTAGAAGACGTTCCTGGTGTGGGTAAAACCCTATTAGCTAAGTCTCTGGCGCGATCGATCGCTGGCAAGTTTCAGCGGATTCAGTGTACTCCCGATTTATTGCCGACGGATATAACTGGGACTAATATTTGGAATCCCCGCAGCGGTGAATTTGAATTTTTGCCTGGGCCAGTGTTTGCAAACGTGCTGTTAGCGGATGAAATTAACCGCGCTACGCCGCGAACGCAGTCTGCTTTGCTAGAAGTGATGGAAGAGCGGCAGGTAACGGTAGATGGAGTTTCTCGCGCTGTTCCTAGCCCGTTTTTTGTAATTGCTACTCAGAACCCGATTGAGTATCAAGGGACTTTTCCCCTGCCAGAGGCGCAGATGGATCGTTTTATGTTGTCTTTGACTTTGGGCTATCCTAAGTCTTCAGAAGAGTTGCAAATGCTACAACGGCTTTCTGACGCTGTTGCGGTTGAGGAGTTACAACCTTGTCTTGGTTTGGATGAAATTCAAGAATTGCGCCGTCTGTGCGCGAGTGTGAAGGTTGAGGATTCGTTGAAGGAGTATATTGTCAATTTGGTGCGATCGACGCGGGAAGATGAGGAAATTACTTTAGGTGTAAGTCCTCGCGGTGCTGTGGCTTTACATCGGGCGGTGCAAGCTTTGGCGTTTCTATCGGGACGGGACTATGTTATTCCTGACGATGTGAAGGAACTCGCACCTCATGTACTTTCACACCGCTTGATTCCGGCGGGAGGACGGCGTTCTAAGACTATTATCGATCGCCTTTTGCGTTCTGTGGCGATTCCTTAGATGGTAGCAATTTTAAATTCGATCTGAAATAGAAGTTTTTGTAGGGTGGGCAATGCTCACCTTACTTGTATATTGAGCGTAATTAAAATAAAGCGGCAACTAAGTTGATTTTACCATGCCGATCGCTAACTTATTGTTTAAGTCCCATTAGATAGATTTACTTAGTGGCTGCTAATTTCTGCTGTGATGGCGATCGCCATTGTCATTGTGTTGGGTTGTCATTGCCAAGACAAGTGCCTGCGTGTAGCGCTTGACTTTGTAAAGCCATCTCCAAATACTGCGATCGCTTCGTTTCACACCCAATGACATATAAATATTGTGCCAGTCGGTAAAAATGCAACCGCTAACATTCCCAGAGGCTTAATCTCTTCTTTATCGTTAAATCCTTGTCTCTTTCTATAGCGCTTCTCAAGCAAGTGAGATCCGCCCCTAGCAATTAACAATTAGCAAGTTTAGCCGATCTACGTGAGAAATACTATAGATTGCTAAATATTTGAGTATAGCTGCCTCTCAAGTTCTGCTATAAAGCCTGTGAAAAGATAGCCATTGCTAAGCATAGGCTAACCTTGGCAGGCATTCCTAACAGTTGTATGAAAACTTCCCTGCTCACCTAGTAACGATGTAGCGGAGAAATAAAATTAAGTATTTTAGGACAATAATATAAGCGCTGGCAGTGGCCGTTATCCAGCCATTGCCACCATTTATACAAGCCGTACACTTTCAGGGGCGATGAGGGAAGTTTTAGAGAATGAAGCTTAGACTGCTTCTTCTTCTTCTCGATCGATTTGCCGCAGGTGAATGTGCTTACGTCCCAAAGAGATTTCAAACTCATCTCCAGGCTGGAGTTCCATCTGTTTAGTATAGGCTGCGCCAATCAGTAAGTTACCGTTAGACTGAACGCTGATGCGATAGCTAGCAGATCGTCCGCCGCGTCCATTACCATTTTGCTTACCATCAAGCTGAATACCCTCAGCATCAATGAGAGCATTGAGGAACTTCATCATGTTGACCCGTTCTACGCCGTTTTTGGTAACGGTGTAGTAGCCACAGGCTCTTGCCTTTTCTTCCTTGGTAAGGTTCTCTAGCTCTTTAACTTTCTTGATGAGAGCTTCGCCTTCTAGGGGCTCGATACTTTTCTTTTTAGCCATCTTCTGTTCCGAAATAGTCAACTACAGGTGTACGATTTTTTTCTTGGCTTACTTTTGCTATGACCAAGAAACTTTAGCTTTATAGCTGGTCGTAAAACTATATTACACCGATCTGCTAAATAGTTAACCACTTGATTAAAAATATTTTAGATAATATCGAGTCTTTCTTAAGGAGTAGCTGCCGAGTCGAAGCAATCTCTCAACTATGTAGCGTAAGCTATGAGCTATCAGCTAGCTAAATATTTGCCCCATATCTGACTGTCAATGAAGTTAACCACTCGCGGACACTATAGTGTGAAGGCGCTACTCGATCTAAGCTCGCAACCTGGTTACGGGCCGGCTTCTGTGAAAGCGATCGCAAGCCGACAAGAGTTACCTGCACCTTATCTAGAAAAATTGCTGATTGAGATGCGGCGTTCTGGTTTAGTTCTATCAGTTCGTGGCACTCAAGGAGGATATCAATTGGCAAGACGACCTGCTTCGATCTCTCTTGGACAAATCTTAGAGGCTGTAGGTGAAACAATTGAACCTTTAGCTGGTCATTCCCCAGATGCTAGTGTTGCAGAAGATTGGGTGACATTCTCTCTGTGGAACCGTTTGCACAAAAAGATTACAGAAGCTCTTTACAGTATTTCCCTTGAAGACTTATACTATGACGTTCGCAGTTGGCAAGCCGTACAAGGGGAAGAAACGAGCTTTATCATTTAAACGATCGCTTACAAAAAGGGTTAAAGATTCTTAATGCCGGAAATGAAGATCGAGGATGAATTTATCGATGTTGCTGCCTGATGCTGTGCCTGCTGCTGTTTTACTTTTGGCTGCTATCTTGGATTATTTAATTGGCGATCCTTGGGGTTGGCCGCATCCGGTGCGGGTGATGGGTTGGCTAATCGATCGCTACACTCAAGTTGTGTTTAATATATGGAATAATCCGACAGATGAGATGTCTATCCTACCGCTCCGCTTGGTAGGTACAATAGGCTCGATCTTGCTGGTTATTGGTAGCGGAACTTTGGTTTGGTTAGCGGTGCAAGTTGCTAACTGGGTTGACCCTATTTTCGCGATCGCACTCGAAAGTATCCTTTTAGCAAGCTGTTTTGCTGGGAAAAGTTTAAGGGCTGCCGCACAAGATGTGCTACATCCTTTAAATGAGGGGGATTTAGTCAAGGCACGCCAAAGGTTGAGCTTTTATGTCGGCAGGGATACAGAAAATTTATCTGAGCCAGAAATTCTACGGGCGGTACTAGAAACTGTAACGGAAAATGCTGTCGATGGGGTAATGGCTCCGCTATTTTATGGGGTAGTTGGGGTTGCAGCGAGTTATATATTATCTGTTAGCGGTGGGATGTTTGCAGCGAGTGAAGGGTGTCTCTGTTTGGGGGTGGCTTTTGCGATCGCCTATAAAGCAGCGAGTACATTAGATTCTATGGTTGGCTATAAAGAAGCACCCTTAACTGATTTAGGCTGGTTCAGTGCCAAACTTGACGATCTACTTACCTGGGTTCCCTGCCGTTTAACTGTAATTACGTTAGCTTTTCTATCTGGCAAACCGGGCTATGTTTGGCGAATATGTCAAAGAGATGCCATTAAAGATGCTAGTCCTAACTCTGGCTGGAGTGAATGCGTTTATGCAGCAACTTTGGGTGTCCAGGTGGGAGGTACTAATTCCTATCGGGGGGTTCTCAAAAATAAACCGCTTTTAGGCGAAGCGATCGATCCGATCGCGGCGGAAAAAATTAATCAAGCTTTACAACTGACCAGATATTGCTTTCTGATCTGGTTGGGATTATCATTTTTGCTTTATACTTTCTTCTTTGTGTTTTGACTGCTGGCCAGTTTTGCAGTCAATCGCCAACTCCCAGCAAGCAATGACTAAAATTGTTCAAATTTTATCTTCGGAAGAACTGCGCCGCACTGTCAATCGCCTCGCTTCCCAGATTGTAGAAAAATCTGGCAATCCCAAGGATTTGGCATTGTTAGGAATTTATACTAGAGGTGTAGCCTTGGCGCAGATGTTGGCGACCCAAATTGAGATGCTCGAACAAGTGCAAGTGCTTGTGGGGGCTCTAGATATTACTTTTTACCGGGATGACTTAGATCAGATTGCGATCCGCACGCCGGCAAGAACTGATATTCCTTTCGATCTCAGTGGCAAAATTGTGGTGCTGGTTGATGACGTTATATATAAAGGTAGGACAATTCGCGCGGCTTTGAATGCAGTGACAGAGTATGGTCGGCCGGAAATAATTTGGTTAGCTGTGTTAGTCGATCGCGGTCATCGAGAGTTACCAATTCACCCTGATTTTACGGGTAAAAAGTTGCCGACTGCTAAGGAGGAACAAGTTAAGGTTTACATTCAAGATTTGGATGGACGCGATGGAGTGGAATTAATTAAGGGTTAACTGTTAACCGTTAACCGTTAACCGTTAACTGTGTAAAGAGCGATCGCACCCAAGTTGTAGGGTGGGCGATCGCTGACTACCATCTGAGGCTATGAGAAAGATCGCTTTTGTAAGACTTACGCATGGAGTCTCAGAAACCGGGTTTTGGAGAACACCTGTGGGTCACAAAGAAGTATTTTCGTAAAAAACCCGGTTTCTTTGGTTGGGTACGTAAGTCCTGTTATTGCAACGATCGCCCACCTTACGTTCAGTTAACAGTTAACAGTTAACAGTTAACTATTAAAGAGCGATCGCACCCAGGAACCGATCAGAGCGTTTACCTGTTCTGGTACTTCGTCGTGGGGACAGTGGCCGGCGCGGATAAAATGTTCTGTTAACTGAGGATAATGTTGGCGAAACTTGGCGCTTCTTTCTTGTGAATTCATCCAAGGATCGGCTTCTCCCCACAACATTAACAAGGGACAGCTCATTTGACTGAGCAATACATCTATTTTTTCCCCTTGAGGTGTCCTAAAGACAGAAGCAAATACTTTAACTGCACCGCGATCGCAGGAAGGAAGATAAATCTCTTCCACCAACCGATCTGTCACCGCACTTTGGTCGAGATAAACTTTTTCTAGGGTTTTCCGAATTACCGATCGCTGCCTAATATACTGAAATAATAGAAAACTTGCCCAATCTTGTTGAAATAAGACCTTAGCTAGGGAGGCAAGGGCTTTTTGCAAGGGAGGCGCGTCGGGGGCAGGTTGTGGCTCGCTAAATGGCCCGGCGCTGTTGATTAAAATTAATCCTGCGGCTGAGGCTGGACGTTGAGCGGCGACACACAAAGCTGCATAACCTCCCAGGGAATTCCCAGCTAATACTGCTGGCCGACCAATAACATTGGTGATGAAATCATCAAGTTGGTCGCGCCAAAGATCGCCGCCATACTGCCATTCTGGTTTAGCTGAACGCCCAAATCCTAAGAGATCGATCGCCCACACTTCAAAATCTTTGCTCAGTTCGGCGATATTCTTTCGCCAGTGGTCGCAAGATGCGCCAAACCCGTGAATTAATAGCAGGGGAGGGCGTTGGGGGTGCGTTTCTCCGGCACGGATGTAGTAAATTGACTGTCCCCGCCACTGCCAGTAAGTGCCGGGTATAGATGCTGTGGTAATGGCTGGGGTTGCCTGCATGATGTAAAGATTTAATAAGTTATTTGAACCATTGTATCGAAAAATCGGGAGGGGGGAGGGATGGCGATCGCCTAGTGTTCGGTCTGCTGAAGAATATTTTCCCAAGCTATTCTCTTTTGTTAAGTATTTTGATAATCTAGGAATATAAGTAGAATTGCAATGTTCAGTTAAGTGGACATATTCAATAAGTAGGGGAGCCAACTATGCAGGGCGTGAATGTTATCCACCTGACAGTTAGGGAGTTTTCTGAGTGATTGCTTTATCTCCGCGCCCCGTAGGGCGCAAGTGGGTTACGGTTAGATTCGCTTCTACCCTCTACCTTTGTCCTATTTTGGATCTGCTTTTAGCAGAGGTTCCGGCTCCGTGGAAAGCGGAACTCCGGTTGGGACTTCAGGAAGCTTTGGTGAATGCTGCTAAGCATGGGAACAAATTAGATCCCAGCAAAACAGTTGCAGTACGTTTTTCCTTTATGTCAAATCAATTGTTGTGGGTGATATCAGATGAGGGCTCAGGCTTTTGCGCCCCTTGTGAATGTAGTATCCCCCCATCTATGTGCGATCCACATACAGATAACTTTACCCCCCCCCATGTTGAACAAGAATGTGGCAGGGGGTTATTTATTCTTTATCAAATTTTCGATCGGGTGGAGTGGAACTCTCAGGGTACAGAGTTAACTCTGTGCAAAGAAGTTGACCGCCGTTCTCGGTTGCCTTATGTGCGTTAGGGTTTAATCAATTTTGAGTTTTGAGTTAATGAAGAAGTTTATTAGCTCAAAGCTGAAGGTGAGCGATCGCTTACTTTTATACTCCTACAATCTCACAATGCGGAACTATTTACCGTGTCCGTGAGTGGGACAAGGGGGAGCAGAGATTGACTTATCTAGCCAGCCTACTGCTTGACTGAGGCGGGGTAGAGCTTCCTCTGTTTGGTTTTTGAGCAAAAATACTAAGGCGGCTGCTGCTTGTTCGCTGGCGCGAGCTGAGCGGTTAGCTTTGAGTCTATGCCAATCTTTTTCGGAGATGGCTAGGCGCTGGGCTAGTGCTTGGGCGAGTTCGATTGTGCTAAGTTCGTTGAGGTTGATGCTGGGTGATGATTGGGTAGTTTTTAGCATAGTTACTAGGGAGATAGTTTGGTTTATATCACTGAGAGAGATTTAAAATTAATTCACTTAAGGTTTTTAGTATACCGCAGAGAAGAGTAATAAGTAATTTGCCGATATTTTTTCTTAATTATTGTCAGGGTATTAAGGATGAAAACTGCTCAAGATTCGTCGGGTGATAGTGAAGCGGAGTTGGAACAAGCATTGCAGGAAGTGGAGCGATCGCTTGCGGATGTTAAGGAACGTTACGAACAGGTGAAGCGCGATCGCGATCGACAGGTTGAACTGGGACATCGACGGGAGGATATTCGTCAGCAACAGCGTCGAAATCCTTTACCTGAGTTTAAGGCAGAATTGCGACAAATTCAGCAGGAATTGGAAACTATAGAACTTAATTTGGAAAGTAGTTTGTTTAGCTGGGGAAGTTTGAAGCAACCTTTTTGGCAGGCTGTACGGTTTGGGGGTGTGGGAATTATTATTGGTTGGATGTTGAAGTCTTTTGTGGGGTAGGTGCGATTGATGTTTTGCTGAGATGTGATAGCGATTCATTTAAGGTAGAATGCTTAAGGAGTTGGGCAAATGTGCTTAGTCTGTATGGGAAGTAATGCTTGATGACCAAGAAAAATACACAGTCTGATGAGGGGATATTCGATTCTGCCCTGGCTCACCAACGTTCAGTATCAGAAACCTTCTTTCTTGATTTTTCGGCAGACCAAACAATTGCCCAGAATCTTCACCAATCTGATGAAGCTGTGCAGCGTCGGATACGCCAATTCATGCAAGATGCTAACAGTCCAACTCAGTTTTTATTTGATTTCAATACATACGGAAATAATTTCGATGAAGAAGTCGCAGCAGATTTAAGCACTGGGGCAATTGCAGCCATTGACTCTACAGATGTTTTACCTATTACTGACTTAATGACCACATCTTTTTATGGTGTTGGAGTTGGATGTATTACAAGCCAGAATCGCCATAAACCAGAGTTTGTTTTGACTTGGACAAATGCTAAATATGCAACACCTGATAAGATTACCGCGAATGATAACGACTTGTGGAATTTATGCGACGACTTAGATAATGCTCGGCAGACGAAAGGATCTTGGGCAACTACATTTCGAGAACACCAAGAACGAAAAGTCGCAATTGATGATGATAAGTGTAAACAAGATATCGTGCTACTAGATGGACCTATTTTTACTCAAAACCTGATTACCCAGCATTCAGGACGAGAACTTTATTCTGAGATGATGCAAACAGGGAAGCGTTTTATTGGTGTAATCAAAGATTTGGGGAGTTCATGGGCAATTAGTAAGTGGACAGCCATGAGTTTAGAAAGAGGAGAAGGATTTGTCCTGTGTCCTATCCAAGACCAGTATCAACGACGCTTTAGAGATAACAGAAGCATTAATAACTGGATTGGTGCATTACCTGGGCAGTATGTCCGGGTCGTGTATCGTCCTGCTGAGAAAGCATTTGCCTTTGAATGCGCTCTAGCTGACTTATCATACGCAGTCAGCTTATTGCGCCAAGATGCTAGTCCAACAATTAACCACGAAATCCCGCTTTTGCTGGAAACGGTTGATTGGCATCTCAGAGGAAGCAACAACTCCCAGGCAATTAAACACTCCTTTATTAGCGAAATCCAGCGCAATAACTATCGTATGGGAGTAGATATTACAAATGAAGGTAACTACCGATGACACTCATTCAAATTCCTGACACGATCAATTCTGACTTAAGTTTAATTTGTGGCTACACTTTTAATCAGCCTGAGTTATCAGCTAACGATTTTGTAATCGTTGAAGATCGCGCAAGTCGCAGGAACTATTTTGGACAAGTTGTTGGGCCACAAGCGAACTTAAATCGCTCGGCACTTGGCCCACAAGATAATTCCACAATCAATGCTTTTGAGCAGTTAGAGCAGAATAACTATGCTCGTGAAGTTGTAGTTCGAGAGGTTTATTTTTATCAGGTAAACTTAATTAAAGACATTTCACAATATCCACCAAGTAGCGTTCGTCGGCGACCCCAAATTGGATCTATTGCAAGACAAGCAACAGAAAATGAGATTATCAGATACTTAAGCTTGCCTCCTGTGGATGAACGTTATCGAATTGGAAAAATTATCGATACAAATATTGGTATTTATCTTAATTCAAGAACACTTTTCTATCAAAGCTTGATTGCTGGTGCAACTGGGAGCGGAAAAACTAATTCTTGTGCTAATTACATTCGGGCAGCATTACAAATGGGTTTTGCAGTGATTATTTACGATCACAAGCCTGATTATCAGCATATTAATAGACCTAATCAAGAAGCAACAGACATTTTAAATGGGAATGGTCAAACAGACCAAGACACAAACTGGATTGAAGGAATAAACGCTAATTTTTACTACTTGGGTGATGAATCAACTGCCTTTCAAGGTACTCCAATTGCTATTCCAGCCTCAGAGTTCGATCCAGCAGTTCTGGCAGCAGTAATGTACTATCCTCCTAATGAAACTAACTCCCGTGAAGAATTTGAGACTTTATTAGAAGAATTCGACGATGAGCGACACGCAGATCAGAATGGTAACGAGCCATTAATTTGGACGCTAGGAGACTTTTTTCAATGGGTAACTAGCAACCAAAATCCTTGGCAGCCACCTGAACACGCCAGAGAGCGACTGGGAGGAAAACAAGCATCAACTTACAAAGCGATGGTCAGTAAGATGCTTCGCCGTAATCGTCGTCCCGCTTGGGTTGACGGTGGACTACCAATCCGTCCAACGGCAAATTCTAGCGGTACTAGAGGCAGAAGATCCAGTCCGAGTGCGGCTGTATTTGGTCAAGATCAAACCCCTCAACAACCACAATGGTTCGATCCTACTAATCTATTACAACCTGGAAGAGCGTTAGTTATCCGTGTGGGACAGGCCAGTGGAGGACGTGACTATGGATTGTTCCTTAACTATATGCTTAAGCGAGTTTACGATCTTAAGGAGCAACGCCAGATTACTTTCCCCGTGCTGCACCATATTGATGAAGCTCAAGACCTCTTCAATGGTAGTAAGCAGTTTGCCTCTGCAATAGGTAATGTACTTAGTGAAGGAGTGCGTAAAGGCAGAAGCCGACAAATTGCTTTTACGATTGCTGTTCAGAGTGCTGCTCAGATACCTGATGATATTTTGAATAATTTAAACACTCGCATTATTCATCGGCATAACCGAGCCAGTGAAGCGCAAAGAGCATTAGAGAAAGCCGCAGATGCCCAAATTTCCATGACTAAGAATTTTGGGCCTGGTGAGGCACTTGTCGATCTATTTGGTGCTTCAGCAGTAGTTAATGCCAGAATGCGTTTATCGCCTTTTCAGCTTACTACTGAGGAGTTATTGCAGCAGCAAGAACAACCAGCCCAGGCACTACAACAAACCCAAGAAGAAGATATAATAGGATTCTAATTGCAAAAACAGCGCCGCACATCTTCTCAATTGATGCCAAAGAAAACTTATAAGTGAAAGATATCGTGAAATTGGAAAAAAATCGCTCAGCTATCATTCCCACTGTTATTAGTGGCAATCAGGAAACTGCTGTGATTGAGTATTTGGAAGCTACAAGAGGTGATATAACCGAAGCCAAGAGCTTAGAAGAGGTACAAGATGTTTTACAAAAAGTCAATGCACTAGAGGCTATTTCAAAAAAATTTAGATTAAGCAAAGAGGTACAGCTAGATGCTACTGAATTGAGGATCAGAATAGAGCGACGGCTAGGGGAAATGTTGAAAGCTATAGATAAAGATAAAGGAGGGAGAACACAAAAAACAGACAGTTTAAGTGACAAGCTTTCTTCTTCTAATCCTACTCTCTCAGACCTTGGCTTAACTAAAAACGAATGGTTGAAATTTCAGCAACTTGCAAGCGCTCCAGCAGAAATTTTTGAAGCTGTAATTACTGATCTGAGGACTGAAGCGATCACCAAAAGACAGACGAATTTATCCACAACTACTATACTGCGTGCTCTTCGCCATCAACAAAAAAAAGATAGTGAACCACTATTTACCCCTATCATTAAGCCTTCTGATAATTGGAATTTTAGCACTGTTCAATACGGTCGAATAGATGAAAAATTGGGGGAATACAGAGGTTACATTCCTGGTGAAATTTATGCTAACTGCTTCTGGTACTACGTCAAGCCAGGGGATTTAGTCATTGCACCAATGGCAGGCTCTGGTCAGGCTTGGCGAGTATATGAAGCTCGTCAAGAGTGGATGGGTCAGCACGTTTACGATTTTGAACTCAAGATGTTTGATTTAACTCCACACGGGCAGTACAAAGATTTAATTACTCAACATGATTTGATAAAAAAATTTCCGGTTGAAAACCCTGATTACATTGTTATGGACATTCCCTACTATGGAATGGTTGTCCAACAATATTCTAATAATTCGGCAGATTTAGCTAATATGTCGTTAGAAGATTGGCAAATAGCAATGACTACAATTGCAAAAAATTGTGCCGCAGCACAACAAACAGGAACCCTTTGCACTGTAATTTCGCCGAACTATCGAGATGTCGCTAAAAAGCAAATTTTTATGGTTACAGACATAATCCGCTCTTTGTGGGAGTTGGCTGGGTATATTCTTTACGATAAAGCTTATTCAAGCCGTAGAATTCAGCAAAGTCAAACTCCCCAAATGGCTAGAATGAATAATCAAGCTAAAGCCAATCAAATTATGCTGACTGATATTACAGAAATTCTAACATTTCGGAGAGTTTAATTGGAAATGCGATCGCGCTCCGTTAAGTTCCGTGCAGTAAATTGTTAGACTTGCGATCGCGCCTTCACTCCTAAAAGCGATCGCACCATCTCACCCTCACTTTTATGCAATAGACCTTTACACTTTTGCCTATTTCCGATAGAATAGACATAATGTACAAAATCACCAAACTAAACAAGGGTCATGCGTAGTTACACTCTTATAGAAGCTCAGAACCGACACGAGGAAATATTTGACAAAGCTGCTTTAGAGCCTGTTCTACTCACCAAGCAATCGCAGCCAAGCCACGTAGTTATGTCTGTTGATACCTATAAACTTTTGATAGAGAGACTGACACAACTTGAAGATATGGCTTTAGGTAAAGCAGCAGAAGCAGCATGGAATAACTCTCAAATTGTAGGTACAGAAACCTTTGTAGAAACACTCAAACAATTGGCTAATGGCGAAACTTGATGGTCTACAAACAGTTCTCGATTTTCTCAACGGTTTGCAACCTAAAATTGCCGCTCAAATTGCGAAAAAAGTCTTAGCCCTGAACGTTAATCCCTTGCCTAATGACAGTAAGGAACTAATTGGCTATTCAGGTTATTATCGGGTAGACAGTGGTGAATATCGCATCGTTTATAAGTTTAGTCCAGAGGAAGATTTGGTAGAAGTTATTTTGGTTGGCAAACGTAACGACGATGAAGTTTACAAAAAACTAGAACGCCTTTTCTAAACTATCGCCCCTTTTTAAGACCATAGAAAAAAAGATTTGTCAACAGTTTCATATTTACCCAAAACTGTCAATGGTATCACTTCCCCACTTTCAAGTACATCAACAGACACCCCATCTCTAATCAGAATTTTAAACAATTCAAGCAATTTGAAGCGTGCTAGGTTCAGGGATAGATTCACCTTCGGCTTCCCAAGCTTCCAAATACATTTCAATCACTTCTTCGCCATTATGAATTGCTTCCTCACGACTTTGACCGTGAGTACAAGGCATCACCACGCGATCGGAAAACTCTGGAATTGTGACTAGGAAAAGTCCATCTTCATCAGACCATTGAACAATCATACTGTATCGACTCATAAACCCTCGCCCTCCCTTAACTCATTGATTTCAGTTAATAACTGCGCTAACTGCTTTTCTAGGTAGAGTGGCACATCATCTCCATCTTTGCCGGGAATTGTCAATGTTTTTCTCAGCAGTGGATGTCGCCAACGTTCATGGCTACCTTTGCCGCGCTTGGGTAGATAAACAAAACCTTCACGCGCAATTTGACCTTTCAACTCTCTAATTTTCCTGGGCATGGTTTTGTCTACTTCTCTACTCTATTGTATCACTTTTTTTCCACCCCTCCAAATAGGCAAGTTTAAACGATTGAGCAAAAGTGATAACTTTCAACGATTTAGCTGTGCGATCGCTTCATTAACAGTACCTCGAAAGACATTTCCCGATTGATAGTCTTGTTTTCCTTGTGCAATATTAGCAGCAATTTCGGTGCGACGGCGATCGCGAAGTCTCCGCTGCATGATGAAAAGTAGAGTAGTTTGCTCGTCAATAGACAAGGTTTCAATCGCGTCTAAAATACTGTCAAATGTTACGGCTTGCATAGTGAGTTAGCTTTGGCGGCGATGATGATCTGTCTTATTTTACTAGATTTTAATCTAATTTGCTGAAGACTAGACAATGAAAAAAGCGATCGCCTTCCCACTCAAATCGCACTCTATCATACTTTCAAGGATTCTCGCTGATGCTGTTTAGAAGGCACTCCATAAGCAGTATAAGGTCTAACATCAGGTGGTTGAAGTCCCAAAACAATTGATTCAGGAGGAATACCCCCTGCAACTAACTCCTCAGCAATCAGGCGATCGGTATTATTTGCTTGAATCCACACCTGACCGTCAATAATATCAATATGAATTACGCAATGGTGAATGCGTTGGTCATTAAACCAACCTATATTTAGTAACAGATAGCGGTCATTTTCCCCATCAAAAATTGTTTCATTTTGCGTCCCACTGTCAAAACCTGGAATCTCAGCGTATTCAGTAAGCATCTGCTTAACCAGTTGGCGATAATTATTTAAGCTATCCATTGTACTATTTCCTCCGTTTTGGGATTGAAAACCACAAGATTTAGGCGGTTATTGTCTAACAATATCTGACCAAACATTTCTCCTTCAAAAAGCTCGGTAAAAGCATTTAGTGGAAGTGCAAGATAATGTGTACCACGTCCTCTCAAGCGAGAACTTACTGACTATCAAGTACGAACAGTAGTAGAAATGGGGTCAGGGAAAAAAGATTATCGCTCTATCTTATGTTAAAATGATGTTAGAACATTGGAGGTTTTCCCATGATTCAAGCGATATCTAAGTTGATAACTTTCGAGGAGTTTCTGGAATGGAAACCAGAAAACGGACGCTTTGAACTACATAACGGAGTTATTGTTGAGATGCCTAATCCAACTGGTAAACATTCAGCGATCGCAGGTTTTCAAACAATCGAATTTGGCTTTGAAATTAGGCGATTACAACTTCCTTACTTTATTCCCAAGGAATGTACAATTAAATTAAGCGAAACTGGCTACGACCCGGACGTGGTTGTATTAGATAAACAAGCTGTAGCTGCCAATGAGTCTCGATGGGAACGAGAATCAGTCATTACTCAGGGAGATTCTGTTAAGTTAGTAGTTGAAGTTGTTAGCACAAATTGGCGCGACGATTATGCACATAAAATGATAGATTATGAAGCATTAGGCATTCCTGAATACTGGATTGTCGATTATTTAGGTTTAGGCGGTAGCCGTTATATTGGTTCTCCTAAACAGCCTACTTTATCCGTTTGTCATTTAATAGAGGATGAATATCAGATTAGGCTGTTTCGGGGAGATGAAAGAGTTGAGTCGGCGGTATTTCCTGAGTTGAATTTGACAGCGGAGCAAATTTTTAATGGTGGGTAAGTCTTGAGGATATCAACCTGATTATACTAAAAGACATTTGAATAATAAAATTGCGATTTTCCGTTACGTTAATTTATGAAAGTTACCAACGAATACTTGGATGAGTTAAAAGAGTTGAAAATCTTGGGGTTTTTTAGCCTTAGCGATTCCACATAACAGGGTCAAAAATCTGGCAAGTGGTCAAAGAGTTTGGCAATTGAACTATAACACCTATCCAAAATCGAAGTTATGGCTTCATTGGGTTAGGAAAGTTTTATAATAGAATAAACAGATACAACCTCAATCGATCCCACTCTTAAAAAATATGACAACACAACGGATTGCAGTCATTCTGCGAAATGGTCAACCTGACGAAAATGTAACAGTTCAAGGTTGGGTTCGCACCAAGCGGGAATTGAAAGAATTTGCCTTTGTCGAAGTTAACGACGGCTCAGCAATGGCTAATTTACAAGTCGTAATCAATCTAAATTTACCAAACTATGAGCACATTGTCAAGCAATTAAATACAGGTGCATCCGTCGAAGTCACGGGAGTATTAGTTGCTTCCCCAGCCAAGGGACAAAGAATAGAATTGAAAGCCTCGGCGGTGACAGTTTACGGCGATGCAGATCCGCAAACTTATCCCTTGCAGAAAAAGCGTCATTCCTTTGAATTTTTGCGGACGATCGCGCACTTGCGATCGCGCACAAATACCTACAGTGCCGTATTTCGCGTCCGTAACGCCTGCGCTCATGCCGTCCACCAATTTTTTCAAGAACGCGGTTTCCTCTGGGTTCACACTCCCATTATCACCGCTAGCGACTGCGAAGGTGCCGGGGAAATGTTCAGCGTTACTAACTTCGATTTGAAAAATATTCCCCGCAACGATCGAGAACAAATTGATTTTACCAAAGACTTTTTTGGAAAACCAGCTTATCTCACAGTTAGCGGTCAATTAGAAGCAGAAGTCATGGCGATGGCCTTCGGGAATGTCTACACCTTTGGCCCGACTTTCCGAGCGGAAAATTCCAATACTTCCCGCCATCTAGCCGAGTTTTGGATGATAGAGCCAGAAATGGCATTCTGCGACTTAGAAGGCGATATGGATTTAGCAGAAGCCTTCCTAAAACACATTTTTAAATATGTGTTGGAAACTTGCCAGGAAGATATCGAATTTTTCAACGAGAGGATTGACAAGACAGTTTTGGCAACGGCTGAAAATATTATCAACAATCAGTTTGAGCGGCTCACTTATACCGAAGCAGTCAGGCTTTTGGAGCAAGCAGATAAGCAATTTGAATTTCCTGTAAAATGGGGTTTAGATTTGCAGTCAGAACACGAGCGCTATTTAGCAGAAGACCTGTTTAAAAAGCCTACAATTGTCACCGACTATCCAGTAGAAATCAAAGCATTTTATATGCGCTTGAGCGACGATGAAAAAACAGTGCGGGCAATGGATGTTTTAGCGCCGAAAATTGGAGAAATCATCGGCGGTTCCCAGCGGGAAGAAAGATTAGATGTACTCGAACGACGCATCGAAGCGCAGGGAATGAATAAAGAGGATTTGTGGTGGTACTTAGATTTGCGGCGCTATGGCACAGTGCCTCATGCAGGCTTTGGTTTAGGATTTGAAAGGGTGGTGCAGTTTATGACAGGAATGGGGAATATTAGAGATGTAATTCCTTTTCCTAGAGCACCTTTGACGATCGATTTTTAGATTCGGGATTTACAATACTTGATGACTTAATTCAATCAACCAAAATGACTCAACTCAATCATAAAAAAACAAGCAAGTCCACCAATATCCAATTACCCAAATGTCCCACGGGAATTCAGGGACTAGACGAAATTACTGGAGGTGGACTACCAAAAGGACGACCTACCTTGGTTTGTGGTTCTGCTGGCTGCGGTAAAACTCTACTAGCAATGGAGTTTCTAGTTCGTGGCGCGACAGAATACAACGAAGCAGGGGTATTTATATCCTTTGAAGAAACCGTAGAAGAACTCACCCAAAATGTCACTTCTTTGGGATGGGATTTAGATCGATTGGTAGCCGAAAAAAAGCTCAGTATTGACTGTTTGTATATCGATCCTTCCGAAATTCAAGAAACTGGTGAATACGATTTAGAAGGGATATTCATTCGCTTGGGCTATGCGATCGATAGCATTGGTGCGAAACGGGTAGTTCTAGATACAATTGAAGTATTATTTTCCGGTTTATCCAATACTGGCATTGTCCGGGCCGAATTGCGTCGTCTGTTTCGTTGGCTCAAAACCAAAGGTGTTACTGCTATTATCACAGGTGAACGAGGTGATAATAGCCTAACTCGTCAAGGCATAGAAGAATACGTCTCTGATTGCGTCATTCGTTTAGATCAGCGAGTTTATGAAGAACTCTCTACTCGGCGGCTGCAAATTTTTAAATATCGAGGTTCTCAACATGGTAGTAACGAATATCCTTTCTTAATAGAAGAAAATGGTATTTCTGTCTTACCAATTACCTCCATTGGACTAAATCATAACGTTTCTAGCGATCGCATCTCCAGTGGCATCCCGCGTCTAGATGCCATGCTGGGAGGAGAGGGCTACTTTCGCGGTAGTAGCATTTTGATCACGGGGATGGCTGGGACAGGCAAAAGTACGATCGCCGCTGCTTTCGCCGCCGCCACCTGTCAGCGCGGAGAAAAGTGCTTGTATCTCGCCTTTGAGGAAGCCCCCCAACAAATTCTCCGTAACATGAGATCGATCGGTATGGATTTAGAGCTTTATATTCAACAGGGATTGCTACAGATTCAAGCATTACGTCCCACCGCTCATGGTTTAGAAGTACATTTAGTACAAATTCATCGATGGATCAACTATTTTCAGCCTACTACCGTCATCATCGATCCGATCAGCAACCTAACTTTAACTGGCAGTCTTCTGCAAGTCAAAGCCTTCTTTATGCGCGTAATTGACTACTTAAAATCGCAACAAATCACAGTCTTAATGAACAACTTAATTAGTGGCGGAACTCCCCTTGAAAATACAGAGATCGGGATTTCTTCGCTGATGGATACCTGGCTAGAGGTGCGCGTAATTGAAAGCAACGGCGAGCGGAATCGCATCCTGCAAGTGATCAAGTCTCGCGGGATGGAACACTCAAACCAGGTGAGAGAATTCCGGTTGACCGCTCAAGGCGTGGAATTGGTAGATGTTTACTTAGGACAGGACAAGGTACTAACTGGAACCGCCAGGGCAATTCAGGAGTTAGCCGACAAACAAGCAAATATACGACGGCAGCAAGAGATTGCTAACCGACGGCGAGATTTAGAACAGCAACGGCAAGTCATTCAAACTCAAATTGTTACACTACAAATGCAGATGGAGGCAGAAAAAGCAGAACTCGATCGCCTAAATCAAGAGGAGAATATGAATAAAGTCGGGTTTCTTCAGGATCAAAAGATCATCGCGCAACTCCGTCGGGCTGATTAACCAGTTACTACATTTAGAAAACAGGGAAATAGCAATCATGAATCAACAGAGTGAACTGAATTCACCTAAATTAGAGAGATGGGAACTGCGATTGTACATTGCTGGCCAGACTCCCAAATCAGTGAGAGCTTTTGCCAACCTGAAAAAGCTCTGTGAAGAATACCTCCACGCTCAATATCGAATTGAAGTCATTGATTTATTACAGAACCCGGAGTTAGCAAAGCAAGATCAAATTCTGGCAATTCCCACCCTAGTGCGAAAACTGCCGCAACCGATTCGGCAAATCATTGGGGATTTATCTAATCAGGAAAAAGTTTTACTAGGACTTGATATCGCAAAGGTTGAGGAATGAAAAAACACTCTGAACACAGACAATTGATAGGAAACAGTAATGGTGAATGAAGTACCGCCGGAAGACAATCAGCTAGTGGAAGAAGACAACAATAATTTGATGGCAAATTTTGAACAAGCGATCGCGGAACTGGAACAGCAACATTACTGTCTCCGCTTATATATTGCGGGCACAACTCCCCGTTCGACGAGGGCGCTACAACGCATCAAATCTATCTGTGAAACTTATTTACAAGGACGCTATGACTTAGAAGTGATTGATGTTTATCAGTCCTCGGAACAGATGCACCTAGATAACATCGTTGCCATCCCCACCTTAATCAAGCAACTGCCTCTCCCCCTGCAACGCATGATTGGGGATCTGTCTGATACCGAAAAAGTGTTGTTTGGATTAGATATTGTACCTAAATAAAATACTCTCTTAACCCTGGTACTGACAATGGAAAACACCAATAAATCCCGAACAGAACTATTAGCTGAAATTCAATCTTTGCGCGAACGGCTGACCGCAAGCGAGGATATCGTGCGAGCGATTCAGCAAGGTGAAGTGGATGCCTTGGTTATTTCTACTCCCCAGGGTCGAAAAGTTTTTACCCTTCAGAGTGCTGACCTGTCCTACCGATTGTTAGTTGAGGAGATGCAACAAGGGGCTGTAGTCCTTTCGACCGATGGGCTAATTTTGTACTGCAATAAAAGTTTTTCCAATTTATTGAAACAACCGTTAGAGAAGCTGATAGGTTCATATTTTCAATTGTTAATTTCCCCCCATGACACCCCTCTATTCCAGGCACGAGTTCAACAAGCAGAAAAGGGCGAACGGCATCCTGTAGAGCTGTTTCTAAATACCCGCGATGGCGTTGAAATTCCTGTTTATTTATCCATCAATCATCTGCTCCTTGATGACACCCCAATCGACTGTCTTGTGATTACTGATTTAACCGAACAAAAGCACCATGAAAAGACTCTTGCTGCCGAAAGATTGGCGCGTTTAATTCTAGAACAGGCGGGAGAAGCCATTCTCGTTTGTGACGATACCGGACAAATTATTCGTGCTAGTGCAATCGCCCAACAACTCTGGGGAGAAAATCTACTATTTCAACCCTTTGATAGACTGGGAATTTTCAGTTTTTTTCAATCCAATTTTTCCTTAGTTATAAGTCAGGAAAAAATCTTATCAGCGGCAGATATTGCCCGTAATTCCCCGGTTAAAGTTCCCTTTTCAATTACACCGGTGCTGCATGGAGAAACCTATAAGGGGCTTGAGGTTGAATTTGAACGCCGGGATGGACAAGTTTTAAATCTGGTCTTAAATGCTCGCCCTCTAGCTGACCAGGACAATAACTTTAGAGGAGCAGTTGTAATTCTTACTAATATTACCCAACGCAAACAGGCTGAGAATGCCTTGCAAGCAGTCAAGAACAATCTAGAAATAAAAGTTGTAGAGCGTACCCAGGAATTGCAGGTAGCAAACTATCGCTTACAACTCGAACTCTTGGAACGGGAAAGACGAGAGAAAATCCTTCAAGACCAAGCACAATTAATCGATTTAGCTCACGATGCCATTCTCACTGTCGATTTGAACGATGTCATTACTTTTTGGAATTACGGTGCGACGGTATTGTATGGCTTTTCTAAAACCGAAGCTTTGGGAAAAACTCTAGCGCAATTGCTGTCAACCAACTTTCCTAAGCCCTTAACAGAAATCAAGAAAGAACTATTTGAGTATGGGCGTTGGGAAGGCGAACTTATTCAACAGAGAGGAGATGGTACATTAATATTTGTCGCTAGCCGTTGGACAGTGCAACGGGATTTAGCAGGTAAACCGAAAGGAATCATGAAAATTAACGCAGATATTACTAAAAGTAAGCAAGCAGAAAAAGCGTTAATTTATTCTAGTTTACGGCTATCTAAAATTTTAGATATTGCTAAAGATGCGATTATTTCAGTTGACAATCTTCAAACAATTACTCTATTTAATAAAGGAGCAGAAAAGATTTTTGGCTATAGGGCTGCTGAGGTATTGGGAAAATCCCTGACTTTGTTATTACCTTCTCGGTTTGACTCTGTTTATAGCGAGAAATTTACTAATGTTCCTCAGTCTGGTGAGAGAACCCGCAGGATGGAAGAGCGGAATGAAGTTTTTGGTCGCCGCAAAGATGGTACTGTATTCCCGGCTGAAGCTTCTATTTCTAAGCTGGAATTAAATGGAGAAAAAATATACACTGCCATTCTGCACGATATTACAGAACGCAAGATTGCTGAAACATCACTGAGAGAGCGAGAAGAACGCTTCCGCAAAGTTTTTGAAGAAGGGCCAATTGGCATGGCAATTGTTGGTTTGGATTATCGGTTTATTAAAGTTAATCCAATGCTGTGTCAGATGGTGGGGTACTCAGAGTCAGAACTGCTCCCACTGACGTTTACCGATATTACCCATCCCGATGATTTAGAAAAAGATGTGCAATTAGCACAGCAGTTATTTCAAGGAGAGATACCGTTTTACCAAATTGAAAAACGTTACTTTAAAAAGAACCAAGAAATTCTTTGGATTTCGCTAACAGGTTCTATCGTTCGCGATGAAGATGCCCAGCCTATTTACTATCTGGCGATGATTGAGGATATCACCGCTCGCAAACGCGCTGAAAAATCTTTGCGACAATATGAGCGCATAGTATCCACAACCCTTGATGGAATAGCACTGCTTAATCGCAATTACATTTATCAAATTGCTAATCCAGCTTACCTGTCTTGGTACAACAAATCCTCTCACGAAATTATCGGACATTCAGTGATAGAGATCGCGGGTCAACAGATATTTGAAACTTTGAGGCCTTCGCTAGATCGAGCTTTAGCGGGAGAAACTATTCAGTTTGAAAAATGGTTTGAGCATTTGCCAGGGGGCAAAAAATTTCTGAGCGTTACTTTTACACCTTATTTTGCAGCAGAACAAGATATTTCAGGAGTGTTAGTTAGCCTGCGCGACCTTACTAAACTTAAAGAAGCAGAGAATTCTTTACAGGAGAGCGAATCAACGCTGCGAAGTTTCTTCAACAGTGGTGCAATGCCGATGGGTATTGTTGAACTTCATAATGGAGATATCTTGCACATTTCCGATAATTGGGCGGCGGCTCAGTTTTTTGAGAGTACCCCAGAAGCTATGCAAAATCAGTTTGCTAGTGCGCTGGGATCGCCATCAACCACTATAGAGGAATGGACTACCTATTACCAACAATCTCAACAAATTCAAGCTCCAGTTCGATTTGAACATTTCTATGAGACTTCGACAAAGCAAGGATGGCTTTCTATGAGTGTTTGCCCGATCGAAGTTAGTCCCAGTGGATATCCCCGATTTTGCTATGTGGCTAAAGATATTACCGATCGCAAACGCACCGAAGCTGCTTTAGCCAAAAGTGAGGAACAACTGCGGTTGACGTTGGATTTTACCCATATCGGCACTTGGGACTGGAATGTGCCTACAAATGAAGTGAACTGGAATGACAACCATTTTCGTTTGCTAGGAGTAGAACGACAACAAGCAAGCGATCCTTATCAGCTATGGCGCAAAGCAATTCATCCAGAGGATCTCGACAGAATCGAACAGGCGTTATCAAATGCGCTATTCCAGCATACTGATTATGAAGCTGAATACCGGGTTGTCTATCCCGATGGTACAGTTCGCTGGCTGGTGGGGAAAGGACGCGGGATCTATAACGAAGCGGGTGAACCGCTGAGAATGCTGGGGGTAATTTTCGATGTCAGCGATCGCAAACTTGCAGAACAAAGGTTAGAACTTCAGGCTGTAATTACCCGCAGCATGGGAGAAGGTATTTGTTTAGTAAGAGCCGATAATGGATTATTTGTCTATACTAATCCTAAATTTGAGCAGATGTTTGGTTATGATGCTGGGGAAATGAACGGTCAGCACGTTTCGATCGTGAACTATGGGAATGAACAGATAGATCCCGAAGAGGTAAATCAAGCCATTCGCACTGCTGTTTTACAAAATGGGGAATTTTCATATCAAGTTCATAATGTCAAGAAAGATGGTACTCCATTTTGGTGTAGTGCAACTTGCTCTGTATTTAAGCATCCTGAATATGGCAATGTTATGGTCGCAGTCCATCAAGATATCACCGATCGCAAACAAGCAGAAGCAGCTTTGCGCGATAGTGAAGAAAAGTTTCGTCAGTTTGCAGAGAATATTCAGGATGTGTTCTGGATGACAGACAACCAAACGCAACAACTTCTTTATGTGAGCCCTGCTTATGAAATTATTTGGCAACGTAGTTGTGAAACCCTCTATTCAAACCCATTAAATTGGTTAGCGACTATTCACCCAGACGATCGCCCACAAGTCGAAGCTGCGTATATTGAACAGCAAAAAACAGGAATTTACGATCGAGAATATCGGATTGTGCGACCAGACAATTCCATCCGCTGGATTCGCGATCGCGGATTTCCGATTAGAGACGAAGCCGGCAACATCATACGGATGACTGGTATTGCCGAAGACATTAGCGATCGCAAGCAAACTGAGGCAGAACTGCGCGAACTCAATCTTGCTTTGGAAAATGCGGTAGAAGGAATTGCACGATTAGACGATCGTGGATGCTACATCTCCGTCAACCGAGCTTATGCAGAGAAATGCGGTTATCAAGTTAATGAAATGCTTGGTATGCAATGGTCGCCAACTGTACACCCTGAAGATCGACCCAAAATGTTAGCTGCTTATCAAGAGATGCTAACTAAAGGTAAGGTAGAAACTGAAGCCAAAGGCTTACGCAAAGACGGATCTACTTTTTACAAGGAATTAGTAATGATCTGTGCCTACGATAGACAAAATAAGTTTGTGGGTCATTACTGTTTTATGAAGGATATCACCGAACGCAAACAAGCTGAGGCAGAACTCGCTGCTGCTAAAGAAGCAGCCGTTCGGGCCAACCGTGCTAAAAGTGAATTTCTTGCCAACATGAGCCACGAAATTCGCACCCCCATGAATGCTATTCTAGGTTTTAGTGAATTGTTACAAGGATCGATCTCTGACCCCCAACCTCGTGCTTATCTTAACTCAATTACTGCCAGTGGCAGAACGTTACTTGCCCTGATTAATGATATACTCGATCTTTCCAAAATCGAAGCAGGTAAGCTACAACTCCAATACGAACCAGTTGATGTGCGATCGCTAGTTCGGGAAATTCAGGAAATTTTAGACCAGAAAGCCCTTAAAAAAAGTTTGTCTCTCCTAGTAGAAATCGATGAAAACGTACCCACAGCCATTCTATTTGACCCCATACGCCTGCGCCAAATTCTGTTCAACACAGTTGGTAATGCCCTGAAGTTTACAGAAGCAGGATTTGTCAAAATATCTGTACGCGCGCAACTAGATTTATCCCCTGGATCGAATCGAGTACAGATAGAAATTACCATCGCAGATAGCGGGATTGGCATTTGCTTAGAGCAACAACAGAGTATTTTTGAAGCCTTTAAACAAAGCGAAGGACAAAGCACTCGTAAATATGGAGGTACAGGTTTAGGTTTAGCAATTACTAAACGTCTTACAGAAATGCTCGGTGGCACAGTCAGGCTCGAAAGCGAACTGGGCAAAGGGAGTGCCTTTACTTTTATCTTCCCCAATCTTATAATTACAGCGATAGAAACGCGATCGGTTGTGCCTTCAAAATTAGATGAAGATTTAAATCAATTTGGAACTGCAACGGTGCTAGTGGTGGATGATGTTCAATATAACCTCGATTTGATTGCGGGATATTTTGCAGGTAGCAAACACCGCCTGTTGTTTGCACAAGATGGACAAGAAGCGATCGAAGTCGCGCAAACAAATTGCCCCGATGCGATTCTCATGGACTTGTGGATGCCGAACATGGACGGACTACAAGCGATACAATTGCTGAAACAAAACAAAAGAACTCAAAATATTCCCATTTTGATCGTAACTGCCGTTTTGCGACTAGAGGACGAAATTACCGTGCGCCCTCTCTCCCAAGGATTCTTACGCAAACCCGTTAGCCGTTCGCAACTTGTCTCCGCGTTAAAGCAAATTTTACCCCAGGAAACTAATTATTTTACTCTTGATGAAGCGCCCATAAATCCTAACCAAATCGAGCGAATTCAAGCAGATCCCAAAGCCTTAGCAAAGCTTCCAGAATTAGTCGAAAAACTCCACCAAGAAGAAGAAAGCACTTGGTTAGAATTGTGTAAAACCATGAAACGGCGAGATATCCAGACCTTTATGGAACGTTTGCGAGAGTGGGGGCACGAATACCAATGTCAAGCACTCCTCGATTATACGACTACCTTAGAAAGTCAGCTAGAAACCTTTGACTGGGAGCTATTGCCTAAGACCATAGAAAAATTTCCCGAAGTGAGACTTCAATTATTATGACATCATTCAAACCAGAAAACTGCTTAATTTTAGTCGTAGATGATGTTAGCGAGAATCTGCAACTAATTGCTTTAATCCTAGAAAAAAGAGGTTATGAAACCACTTTTGCTACTAGCGGACAGCAAGCTTTAGAGCGCGTTCAAACTGCCCATCCCGATCTAATTTTATTAGATTTTATGATGCCACATATGAATGGCTTGGAAGTTTGCGAACAACTGAAAGCTAATCCTGATGTAGCAGAAATACCGATCATTTTTCTCACTGCTAGCCACGAGCAAGAGCATTTAATCCAAGCCTTTGAAAAAGGGGCAGTTGATTACATTACCAAACCCTTTAGTAAAGCAGAGCTACTCGTCCGGGTGCGAACGCACTTAGAGTTAAAATATATGCGAGAGCAATTGAAAAAGTCGTTACAGGAGCAAGCACAATTAACTAAAGAGTTACAAAATTTAGCTAATACAGATCCATTAACGGGAGTGTGGAACCGTCGTTATTTGTTAACTTTATGTGAGGCAGAGATCGACCGAGCTTGCCGATACAATCATTTGTTTTCTGTATTAATGCTGGATCTGGATAGATTCAAACAAGTTAATGATATTTACGGACACGCTGTAGGAGATGAAGTGCTGATCGGGATGACAAATATTGTCAAAAATTCTTTACGAAAAGTAGATTTTTGGGGACGCTTTGGGGGAGAAGAATTTGTCGTAATTCTACCAGAGACTAATCTGGATTCGGCCGTAGGCGTGGCTGAACGTATCCGCGAAACCCTGGAAAAGGCAGAGTTTCCGATTCAAGAAAAACAGGTGAAAATTACAGTTAGTATTGGAGTCTCTACCTATCAATTGGAGGATCAAAAGATCGATCTGGTACTTCAACGAGCTGACAAGGCCCTTTATCAAGCCAAAAATCAAGGGCGCAACCGAGTTGTTGCCGATCAGTAACCGCTTTCGGCGGTTAGGGGCTAGGGGCTAGGGGAAGAGAGGGGGAGCAACTTAATCAATTAAAAATTAAAAATGCAAAATTAAAAAAAATGCAAAATTAAAAATTGTGAGATTGAATTTTTAATTTTTAATTTTTAACTTTTAATTAATCGGAGGGGAGGATGGGTAATTAGCCATGAGCCATAAGCCCTTAGCCATTAGGACTTACGCTTATGGCCCCAGAAGCCGGGTTTTTGAGAGAATCTGTAGCTGAGAACGAAGTATTTTTGTAAAAAACCCGGCTTCTTTGGTTGGGTGCGTAAGTCCTGGTTATGTAATCCGTTGTAACTCATAACTTCAAATTCATAACTCATAACTTCAAACTCCTCAAGGATTACTGCCAGTGGCCGCCCGCCACCTGCGGTCAAAGTCTGCGAGCACCGTTGGAGAAAGTTGCGATTGTAGCCAGTCTAAGGACTGATCTTGGTTGGCTAAGCCGCGATAATATTTGCAAACGTCGATCAGTCGGATGCTAGCTGTGGTTTCGGGTACGGGTACTTGACCCCGCCACCTTTGGGCAAATTCAGTCAAAATTTTGGCGGAAAGTTGCGATTGCAGCCAGTCTAAGGACTGGTCTTGGTTGGGTAAGCCGCGATAATACTTGCAAACGTCCAAAAGCCGCACGAAAGTAACTTGGGGTAAGGATTGATTGCGCCACCTTTGAGTAAATTCGGCCATGAGTGAGGGGGCAATTTGGCTTTGTAACCAGATCAGGGCAATATCTTGGTTGGTGTTGGCTTTATAACTCAGGCATACGTCAATTAGGCGGATTCCCCCCATGGGTAATGGGGTGGGAGTGGGGGTGGGTAATGGTGTGGGTTTGGGGGCGGGTACGGGTGACGGGGCTGGGGATGGTGAGGGAGTGGGGAAGGTACCGCTGGGAAATTTACTCAGGAGGGCTGTTAGTGTTTTCAGGCCAACGATGCCGTCGGCTTCTAGTCCCTGAGATTTTTGAAAGGCGATCGCAGCGGATTTGGTGCTGGTACTGTAGTTACCATCTATAGTCCCCTGATAGAATCCTTTATTTTTTAAGTGTTTCTGGATTTCTTGGACTTTGGGGGCGGGGCTACCTTCTCGCAAGCTTTCAAAGATGTTAACGTCTACCGACCCCGCTACTCCGCCGACACTGCCTTTGTCTGTATATTGCCAGAATGTCCAGGTATTCCAACCGCCAGGAACCCAAGGTTCTTGGGCCGTAGTGTAATGGGCTATCCATAGAGGGTAATCGCCAAAACGTTTGGTGCCTAAGTTGTCCCAGAAACCAGGGTAGGTGTAGATGATCGGTCGCATTTTGGTGGCTTTTTCGACTGCTTCGAGCCAAATTGCCATGCGATCGCAAATCTCCGTTGCCCCCAAACCGCCTGTACTCTCTACGTCTAAAACTGCGGGCATATCCCCCGGTTCTAGCTTGACTGTTTTTAGGAACAAATCAATTTGCCCTTGAATGCTGCTGGCCGGTCGAAAGAAGTGGTAAGCGCCGCGCTGAATACCCGCTGCTTTCATCGCCGCCCAATTCCGGGCGAAGGTTTCGGCTACGAAGGTTGTACCTTCTGTTGATTTGACAAAGGCGAAGGTGATGCCGCTGTTGGCAACTGCTTGCCAGTTTACGTTTGGTTGGTAGTCGGAAACATCTATACCGCGAATGCTCATAAAGTTTGCAGAAATGTTTTAAAAGTTTGTTTGTCTGAAGGTGACACAAGATTAAGGGTACATTGAAGGGGACGGAAAGTTTTGAGTTTTGAGATTGCTTCGTTCCTCTCAACGCTAAACCCGGCAAGTACGCTACCTAATACGGTTTTGAGTTTTGCTAAATTCTATGTTAAACCTGCTCCCTGAACTGTGGCATCCCCCCACTAAACCACTAAATTCTGTACTATAAAGTGTTAGGGCTCACAGAATAGGATTAACAACCAATATTGTGATTTTACAGGAGTTTGTAAAAGTGAACATCAGTCGTATTGAACCGGGGCCTGGTCAAGAGTCTGTCTGGGATTATCCGCGTCCACCTCGGATTGATGACTCAAGCAAGCACGTCCAGGTAATTTTTAATGGTATGGTTATTGCTGATACTCATTCCAGCAGGCGGATACTAGAAACGAGTCATCCTCCTATTTACTATATCCCTCCTAGTGACATTCAGATGAGTTATTTGCTCAGAACTTCGAGGACATCTTGGTGCGAGTGGAAGGGACAAGCGGGATATTACACTATTAGTGTGGGGGATAAGCAGGTTCCTGATGCTGCTTGGTTTTATCCTAATCCAATTCCAGCTTTTGAGTCTATTCAGGATTATGTAGCTTTTTACCCCGGTTTGATGGATGCCTGTTATGTGGATGGGGAATTGGTACAAGGGCAGTTGGGCGATTTTTATGGTGGTTGGATTACTAAGGATATTGTGGGGCCGTTTAAAGGCGGGCTTGGTACTTGGGGTTGGTAGGTAATAAAAATATCGCAACTTGCGCTTGAATTAGGGATACATCATGGTAATTGGTAATTGGTAATTGGTA
>NZ_JAQMUA010000241.1:0-8088 GCF_028330895.1 Kamptonema animale CS-326
AGTGGATCTGATAAAATGAGGGTAACATTATGTTTTTCGATAGGCAAGCGTGTAACAATTTGGCTGCCTATCTTTTTTTACCACAACTCGGCTCAATCTTTACCCCATAAGCCTTTGGGCCGGATTGTCACCCCCCCAGAAAAAAACCTGGTTTCTTTGGTTGGGTGCGTAAGTCCTGCATAAATAAAGATTATGTTGGCTTACCGTTTTCCAACTGCTAAAGCCAACAAAAAACAACTGCCCCGATTCATCATATCGAACTCGATAGAGAATGGGGGCAGTGTAGGAACAGATATCGCAATATTTAACTCTAATTGCTCTAGCCATTCTCTCATAATTAAGCAGTTACTGACTCTTGGGTACGGGCAAAAATCATCCTACCCGCAGAAGTTTGTAAGGCACTGGTAACGACTACTCTAACTTCGCCACCGACATAGCTGCTGCCAGCTTCCACTACTACCATTGTACCATCTTCTAAATAGCCAATCCCCTGAGATGGTTCCTTGCCTTCCTTGCGGATTTTGAGTTCGATGGTGTCTCCCGGCAAATAACTCGGACGTAATGCCTGAGTTAGATCGTTGATATTCAAAACCGCTACTTTCTGTACGCTTGCTACCTTAGACAAATTGTAGTCATTAGTTAGTAAAGTACCGTTAATATCTTGGGCAAAACGGACTAATTTAGCATCTACTGTTGCTAAATCTTCATAGTCAGCAGAGTGAATTTGAATGCGATCTGGATAAGTTTCTTTCATGCTGTTAAGAATATCCAGACCCCGCCGTCCTCGCGCCCGCTTTTGATCGTTAGCAGCATCAGCTATTAGTTGCAATTCTTGTAAAACAAACTGCGGTACTAAGATTTGACCTTCTAAAAAACCAGTTTCCAGTAAGTTTTCAATTCGGCCATCAATGATGCAGCTAGTATCTAAAACTTTGGTAGGCGCTGGTTTAAAAGTGCCTTCTGCTACTAATACTGTATCTAAACTGTTGGGATTGATTAGCCGCAAGAAGCCTCTGCCGTGAGTGTCCGCTAAGTTGACTCCGGTGAAGCCGAAAATGACGCTACCGAGGACTGCGACTAGAGGTTTGATGAAACCGAATTCGCGAGGGATGGGTAACAGGAAAAGCGGTGCTAGCATTAAGTTAGCAACGAGCAGTCCGACGATTAAACCGATGGCGCGAGTCAGTAAGACTTCAAGGGGCATATCGCGAACTTGCTTTTCTACGCGCCGATAGGTGGTTTGACCCACTAATCCGAAGACGAAGCCGATTAATGTGCCAAAAGCGCCCAATACCGATCTCAAGCCTTCGATGTTGGTGACTTGCACTAGGAGGTTGGGTGGTAGCAGATCGACCCCATAGAAGCCTATCCCCGCTCCTGCGATTATGAATGAAATAATTATGATTGCATCAAGCATTGTTTTAGACGAATAATTTTGCCGATCTTATTATATCTTTCAAGTGATGGTATTATTTTGACATAGATTGGTACGGAAATCCCAACTTAATTATTAATAAAGATTTTATTAAGAATGTAGATTTCAAATCACAGGTATGATGCAATGAGTTTGACTGTAAATCCGGCGCGATCGCAATTTAAGACAGAGGGGCAATTTGCCTGCGATCTTCCCAGTTCGGCATATCTACACATTCCTTTTTGCCGCCGTCGCTGCTTTTACTGCGATTTCCCGGTTTCTGTGGTGGGGGATGCCTACGGGGGGCGGAATCCACGCAAAAATAGCGAAGATTCAGGGACGATTCAGGAATATGTTACGGTTTTGTGCCGGGAAATTGCCCTCAGTGCGGGGTTTTGTCAATCTTTGCAGACGGTTTTTTTTGGTGGGGGCACGCCTTCGCTGTTGTCAGTTAGTCAGTTAAACCGGATTTTGGAGGCTCTCGATCGCCAATTTGGGATTGCTGCGGAGGCGGAAATTTCGATGGAAATTGACCCTGCTACGTTTAGTTTAGAGCAGTTGCAGGGATATAAGGCGGCGGGGGTAAATCGGGTGAGTTTGGGGGTGCAAGCTTTTCAGGATGAGTTATTGCGGGTTTGCGGGCGATCGCACTGTGTTGCTGATATTTATGAGGCGGTGGATTTGGTGCAAAAAGCAGAAATTACTAATTTCAGTTTAGACCTGATTTCTGGTCTGCCGCACCAAAGTTTAGAACAGTGGCAACTTTCTCTGGCGGCGGCGGTTGCCATTGCTCCAGCTCACTTATCTTGTTACGATTTAGTTTTAGAGCCTGTAACGGCTTTTGGGCGTTACTTTCAATCGGGAATTGAGCCTTTGCCAGCGGATGAAACGGCGGCTCAAATGTATCGCTTAGCACAGCAAATTTTAACTGAAGCTGGCTACGAACATTATGAGATTTCTAACTATGCTCGATCTGGTTATCAGTGCCGCCATAATCGGGTTTATTGGGAAAATCGTCCTTATTATGGTTTTGGGATGGGGGCGGCGAGTTATTTGCAGGGAGTGCGATTGACGCGATCGCGCACTAGGAAAGAATATTATCAGTGGGTGGAGGATTCGACATCGGTAAAAGTTGCTGAAACTCCGATGACTTCCCATGATGTTTTGTTGGAAACGGTGATGCTGGGATTGCGTTTGGCCCAGGGTGTGAGTCTGGAAGCGATCGCGCAAAAATTTGGAGAAAATACGCTTGAGAAGATTTGGAGTTGTTTGCAACCTTACTATCGACAAAAATGGGTAGAAATTGCTGGGGATAACGGCTTGCTATTGAATATCAGAGATGGTCAAAAACTACCTTCCTGCGGCTATCTAAGGTTGAGCGATCCTGAAGGATTCTTATTTTCCAATACAATTTTAGCGACTTTGTTTAGCAAGTTGGAAGAGGATGGGCAACTATGACCTAAGACATAGAACCGCTCTTATCCTTACCCTGAGAAAGTTTGAGAGCCTGGGAGGAACGTAACTATTTTTTGTTGATCCCCGTACCATTACTCTTAAAGTTGATATAATTTTTATCGATCCCTAGGAATAGACCCTTCCCAACTCAACTGAATCTTTAGATAGACGTAGGCGAAAATAGCTGACTGTCATACTTTGAGAGATATGAACTAGGAGAAGCTCTTAAATGAACGCTCTGACTCTCGAAAGTAATGATAGCCGCACCAGCTCTGACCCTGCGATTGGCTTGCGTGGCAAAGACTTTCCCTCTAGGTGTAGTCTTTGTACTCATTACCAACTTCACGGGAGACGGGGCGGTAATTGCCAACTGCTAAATGTAACAGTTCAAGGTGTGTGGAAGGCGTGTTCTTTGGCGTTAACGCCGTTTGCGCCTTCTTGCGAGTCCGACTTTATAGGTGAGGCGATCGCCAACCGAAGTTTAAATTAATCAAATGAACGGGTGGCCGATTTTGCGATAGCTTCTTCTCGGCTATAATTAGGTGAGTAGGGTTGGTGATTAGTTACACAATTTGAATAGAAACTTAAGGATATGACTTTAACTCTCGATCGGCTACCTTCTGAACTCTCTGGACGAATTCTTTGCTGTTATGTGAATGAGACTAGCATGATGCAGATTGCTCGGATTGTGAATATTACTAATTGGTATTTTGAGCGGACGGTTTTTCCCGGTGAGCGTTTATTATTTGAAGCGTTGCCGGAGGCGGAGTTGGAAATTTGGCAAAGTGTGGAGACGGGTGCAGTTGCTTTTGATAAATTTTTGTGCGATGAGTTGCGGGTTGAGGAATAAACTGACTCTGCGGTGTAGAATTAACTGGATTTTAGTGAAGGAGGGCGATCGGTCTTTTTTTTGAGAGGGCGATCGCTACTCAACTTCTCGATTAACTGAACTTAAACAAAAAATAAGGAGATATCAAGCTACAATACTTTAACTTTACGAAAAATATATTTTTTATGAGTTCTGAAACAGAAAAACTTCTGGGAATTCTTGAGCTTTATAAAAATGCTAATACAATATTTGTTTGGAATACAGATAATCAAAAATACTTTAACGTCTGGAATCTTTTGATTTCCGAAGGCTTTGTTAATTCGATTAAACCAGAGCAAGCTATCAAACATTGGCAAAATATAGAATATTGGGGAACTCCAACTAATCAGAAAACCGAGTGTATTCAATACGCGCCAATGCGTCAAGAACGCAAAAACAGATATTGGAATCCTTCTTTACAAAGAGAACGAGTAAGTTATTATCAGGCATTGGTTTATTTTCTAAACAAAAGCTTACAAAACCTACAAGCATATACTATCACTGGTTTTGCTAATCCAGAGAGTCTTAATATACAAAGATTTAAGCATTGTATAGTTTTAGGTCAAACCTCAAGTCAAGACTGGATTTGTATTGCTCCTACCGTACCAGATCAAGTTTGGCAACCTTACTACCGTGCAAAACATCCTGAAATTATTTCACTAACTTCCTGTCAATCAGGAAATGTGGATACTCAAGAAATAGTGGGAAAGATTAATAAGATTCTCGCCAGACTAAAACCTCTTGAAATCTACGGTTATTACTATGGTGATTACAAATATAGCTACGATCACCAACTTTTTTGTACTTCGTCATCAGACTTAGTAAAGGCTATTGAACTTACACTAGAAGCAACTACTATGCTTGATTTTAATGGAAGGCTTTCACTATATGGCGAGCGAGATGGTTGGGAAAATAATCGAGATCAAATTAGTCTATTTATGAATAGATACCTTAAAAACCGCAAGTGTTTTACCCTCAGTTTTTGGGATGTTGGTTGCGGTTATGACCTTGGTTGTACACCTACTGGTGATTGGATTGGATTTAAGCATTCGAGAGTATTTGAATACAATCCTTAGTAAGTTACTTTATTTTCATCTACTTATCGTACTGGATTAGCTAGTAGTCGATAGGTAATTCTATCTGTCAACAACCCAACAACTCAACCAAGGCCTCAGCCAAATATTCATACTGCGACAAACTATTATAAACCTGAGCCGAAATCCTCACTAACCGCTTACTCGCATCCGGCCAAGGCATCACCGGAACCTCTATTTTAAACTTCTCCCATAACTCATTTTGAATCGGTGGTAACTCTCCCTTTTTAACAACATCAGCATCTCCATCTGGCAAAGCAATAACAGCCATCGAACCAATCATTTCATCAGGACAAGGGAGTAATAACCCCAATTTCTCCATCAATATTTGCCTACCTGCCAACGCCATCTTATGATTTCTTTCCCTCAATTCCTTCCATCCACCTGTTAGTAAAGAACCCATAAAGTCAATAGCCACAGGTACAGATAAATAGGCACTCGGATCGTCCGTTCCCATCCAGTCAAATTCCAATTGAAAACGCGACTTATCACTGCGAGGAGAATTAGCACCATGACTGATAACCGCAGGCCGAATTTCCTCTTGTTTATCTGGTTTCACATACAAAAAACCCGCACCTTTTGGTGCAGATAACCATTTATGACAATTTCCAGTATAATAGGCAGAGCCAATTTCATGCAAATTCAATGCTAACATTCCTGGTGCGTGTGCTCCGTCAACTAATGTATCCACACCGCAATTAGCCAACTCTTTTACTAACTGCTGAATGGGAAAAATTAAACCAGTTTGACTTACTACATGGTCTAATAAAGCTAACCGCGTTCTTGGCGTAACGCACTTCATTACTGCTTCAATAACTTGATCGGGTGACTCAATAGGAAATGGGACTTGTGCTACTACTATTTTAGCACCAGTGCGATCGGCTACAAAATTAAGTACATTTCGACAAGCATTATATTCCTGATTTGTTGTTAGTAACTCGTCATTGGAAGAGAAAGAAAGAGAACGCAAAACCGCATTTACTCCCGTCGTTGCATTTGGGACAAATACTAATTCATCGGCATTAGCACCAACAAACTCAGCTAATTTAATACGAGCATTATCCAAAAGTGGCTCAAATTCTCGCATAAAAAAGCGCAAAGGTTCCCGTTCCAACTGTTGACGAAACTCTGTTTGTGCAGCCAAAACTGGAATCGGACAAGCACCAAAAGCGCCGTGATTGAGAAAAGTAATATCTCGATCTAGTAACCAATGTTCAGATAGAGATTTCTCAGTATATTTAACGTTATTCATTATGTTTTAATTCCTTAAATTCGACTGGCGTGTTACAATTCCATAGCATTTTTGCTTCTCGTTCCCCTAAAGAAAGAGGTATTGCATCAATTTCCCTTAACCAATTTTGAAACGATCGCCCTCCTTTGTCAATAAAATTCCGCAATTCTGGTAAAGCTTGTTTACGATAAAATCCACACAAAGGTTCCCATCTTGAGTTTTGGTATGGTACAACTGCTAAAATAGAATTAGGTACTTGATTTAACCGATCGATCCAATCCTGAAGAATATCTGTTTTTAATAAAGGTAAATCGCAGGCTAAAAGTAATATCCATTCAGCCGAAATTTGAGCTAATCCCTCAGATAAAGCAACTAACGGCCCGCTACCACGATCAGATTCTAACAGAAATTTATAATCTCCCGTTAAATTCTCTTGATAGCGATCGCGCCAAGGTGTGAGAATATAAACCTGGGGAGTTAGAGAAGCCGCAACTTCATATACTTGCTGTAAAAATGGTTTTCCATTTATTAATAATAGTGCCTTATCTTCTCCCATCCGCGAACTTTGACCGCCAGCAAGAATAAGAACAGCAATTTGGTTATTAGTCATGTTTTAAAATATCAATTAGGATTTACTAGCTGGTCTCATAAAAAATGAGATTGCTTCACTACGTTCGCAATGACATAAGTAAAATTGTTCGCAATGACATAATCAAGATTGTTCACAATGACATCATTAAGATGATTAAGATGATAATGAGATAATTAGGGTTGAAATCTCTTCAAGTTTATCCCGTACCTTACGGCTCATTAATAAACTTTCAGCTTTACCTAAACCAGAATTCATATCCGGGCAAATTCCGCACCGCCATAGGTAAAAAGCGCCATTCCAGAGAGTAGATTGCATTAATTCCGAGGGTTCACCGCGCAAAACTGACTGCATCTGTGCTACCAACTCCGAAGTAGAATCTAGAGGAGGATTTTTATTGCTAAAACCGTAATCTCCGTGAGCTAAAAGTAATCTTTCAAAAGGTCGATCTGATTTAGAAATACCGATAATTGCAGTTCTATCTCGCGGCAAATCGCAGCTACCTTCTAATCCTTTAACTGTTGTAAAATTATTGGTTCCCCGCAATTTAAAGGCTTCTTGGAACATATTTTCTGTAGGTGGATGCACGTAGCCGCAAACAATGTGAGCATCACCTAAATATGGACACCACATTAACTCCATTGTAGCAAAAGGCGGTCGTTTCCCAATTTCACGACGGTATAAAACTAAACTATCAGCTTGAGGAAAGTGCGTACAAATATAGACAAAACCTAAACCTGTAGATTCCAAAACTTGTTGAACTTGTTCTAGAGAAAGTTTTGTCCAGTCAATGCCTAAACCTTGCCAAATGTCAATTAGAGGAACGCCTTCTTTTGTAGGCATTGTATTGCCACCGTGCATAATCGCAGGAGCGCCCGCTGAGGCTAAAATTAGAGCAGTTAAAGGAGATATTGGTGCTGTACGCGATCGCCCATCATAAGGCACTCCAAACACAGTTGGTGGTACGTTAGCAAATTTACCAGTAGCTATCGGTTTCAATCGCGGCCCTAGTTCATCATAAGCGTCAAGCATTCCCGCCAATTCTTCACCAGTAGGCCGTTTGATCCGATGAGAGATCATAAAGGCCCCAATTTGGGCTGGTGTTGCTTCTGCTAGCAGCATCATTCTAGTTGCTGTTGCTGCTTCAGAACGAGTTAAATTTTCTCCTGTATGCACTCCACTGCCGATTTTTCGCACTAATTCTCTAAATTTGTCACTCATAATTAATTTTGTTAGTTGTTAGTTGTTAGTTGTTAGTTGTTGGTTGTTAGACAAAATTAAACGTAGGGTGGGCGCTCGCCGCCCAAGTCTGTAACTCATAGCTAAATCAATTAAAAATTAAAAGTTAAAAATTAAAAAGGAAATTAATTAAATTTTTAATTTTTAATTTTACATTTTTAATTCTTGAGAGAGGCGAGCGCCCACCTTACAATTTAT